>JAFCZY010000348.1 GCA_019314105.1 Deltaproteobacteria bacterium | reverse complement strand
AAAATGCATTGGATTTGCTACTCCTTTTTGACCCATCCATGACAAAAATATTGGAAAGTGCAAAATCAATTGATTTGGCATAGTTTAATATGGCTTCCTTTAACGGGCCGTCTTCCAGGGGAGTGAATTTATTGAATAGCGGCATAATCCAGGTGGGAACGATATAGTGAACAATAAGAAGGAAAACAGCGCTTGCCGCCCAGCAGTAAATCCAGGCAAACCGGCCGCCAAATTCTAAAAAACCGAGAATGAATGATAATAATATCCCTCCCAAAGCTGCTGAAAGAACAATAGACTTAATAAGGTCGGCAAGAAAAAGCTTTGGCGTTGTCTTATTGAATCCAAATTTTTCTTCAATCACAAAAGTGGAATAGATACTGAAAGGCAGGGATATTGCCAGTTTTAAAAACAAAAGAATGCCGGTGAAAAAAAGCCCTGAAACAATTGACCCGAAATTAAATGATCTGACAAAGGCATCAATAAATTGGAAACCACCGGAAAACCAAAACAGAAGCATAATGATAAGGTCAATACTTGATGTGATAAATCCAAATTTTGTATTTACCTTCAGGTAGGTCTGAGATTCAATATATTTTTCAGGTTTATAATGGTTGTTAAATTCTTTTGGAAGGGGATGGTTCAGATTTTCAAGGTTTAGAAAGTCTGCAATAGTATCAATAAGGTAACTGCCTATCAGTGTTGTCAGAATGATAGTGGTAATAAATTGTTCTGAAAAAAGCATCTTTACAGGAAAGCAGCCTTAAGAATTGATCAGATCTCTTAATTTCCCGGAACATTTAAAGGTTACAACCCTTCTGGCCGGCAGGGTCATTTCTTTATCGGTCGCAGGATTTCTGCCTTTTCTGGCTTTTTTTTCATTTACACAGAATTTCCCAAAACCGCTAATCATGATATCTTCACCATTTTCAATGGTGTCTTTAATGATTTCAAGGAACTCTTCCATGACTTCATAGGTCGTTGTCCTGGATAAATTAAGCTTGTTTTGTATTTTTTCAGCGATAATTGTTTTGGTTAATGCCATAAATTTTACTCCTGCAACAAAATTCGGCTTTTCATTTAAGGTGGATGTTAAAAATTGTTTGCTAAAATACTTTATTCCCCGGGTGTTTGTCAAGCTACTAACCAAAGGATTTAGATTGTTAATTTTTAAATTGTCTGCTATTTTATGTGGCACATAATAATTTTATTTTTTTAGATGATTTAATAATAAAAGTCAAATGATTTTAAATGTTTAGTAATGGAGTGGAAAATCTGATGATAACTGCACTGACTTCCCTGGATGGAAGATATGCCCGATTAACGACAGAGCTTGCTGATGTTTTTTCTGAGTATGGCTTGATAAAACACAGGGTGTTTGTTGAAATTGAATGGCTTAAATTTATATTAGTCGATTTGAAACTGGTACCCTTTGATGGTGCAAACATCGAGAAACTGAATACGATAGCACTGACATTTGACCTGGAAGATGCCCGTAAGGTTAAGGAGATTGAAAAAGAGACGAATCATGATGTAAAGGCCGTTGAATATTTCATAAAGGATCAACTTGATCTGTCAGGGCTTTCGGATATAAAAGAATGGGTCCACTTTGCCTGCACCTCGGATGATATTAATAATACGTCCTATGCATTGATGTTGAAAAAAGGCAAAGAAATTGCCATTGCTTTATTAAGACAGCTCATCACCGATCTTGAGCAGAAGGCGTTACAGTATAAATCAATCCCGATGATGTCAAGAACTCATGGTCAGCCGGCAACCCCCACAACGACAGGGAAAGAATTTATAAATTTTGCTTGGCGAATCCTGCAGGAAGCAGAGATTATCGATCAAACTAATGTTCAGGCAAAAATAAACGGGGCAACCGGGAATTATAATGCGCATTATTTTGTATATCCTGAGATTAACTGGATTGAGGCCTCACAACGATTTATTTCTACCCACTTAAAGTTGGAACCCATCCTTTTTACAACTCAGGTAAATCCGAATCATTCCATTGCTTTTGTCCTGCATGCCATGATCAGGGCTGCGGCAACGATTATTGATCTGGACCGTGATATGTGGGGATATATTAGTCTGGGGTATTTTACGCAGCGAGTTAAAAAAGGAGAGGTCGGTTCCTCCACCATGCCTCATAAGGTCAATCCCATTGATTTTGAAAACAGCGAAGGAAACATGGGGATTGCCATATCAATGATGGAACATCTTTGTGTTAAATTGCAAAAATCAAGATTTCAGAGAGATCTGAGTGACAGCACGGTTTTGAGAAGTCTGGGATCTGCATTCGGCTATTTTGCCATTGGCGTAAAAAATGCATTAAAGGGATTATCCAAGGTAGAATTGAATAATGAGGTGATACAAAAAGATCTCGAAGACAATCAGGAGCTTTTGGCAGAACCTTTCCAGACGGCCATGAGGGTGTTTGGTGAGGACAACCCTTACGAAAGACTGAAAGCGCTTACCCGTGGACAGAAAATTAATAAAAAAGATCTGGAAAAATTTGTTGACGGGCTTGAAAAGGTGCCGGCGGATTTTAAAAAACGCATGAAGCAATTAACCCCTGAAACATATGTCGGGCTTGCCCAAAATCTGGTTGATATTTATTTTAAAAACAAATGACAGACAATTTATCAAAAAAAGA
>JAFCZY010000347.1 GCA_019314105.1 Deltaproteobacteria bacterium | reverse complement strand
ACGGCTTGACGAAGACTTTATTTCCATTAAACCCTCCATCACCGACGGATATGGCACAGAAATCACACCTGACGGCGCTTTTATCATTATCCCTACTTTTACCAGTGCGTTGCATCCTTTTGGGCACAAAAAAATCAGAATTACATCAACAACAACCTTTTTCCCGGTAAAAAAAACCGGCCGGGAAGCCCTTCTTGTAGACTATTTCAAACCCCTTGAAGGGTATGATCCGAATAAAAACAAATATCATTTAGATCGCTTACTGGATGTGCAAATAGAGTCCATCATCCTTGATAACGGGTCAGACGAATTAACCCCACCGGGGATGAGAAGCCTTAAAGAATATCTTTCCATCTTTGAAGAAAAGCCACGGCTTCAAAGAAAAAGAATAGGCCGCCATCTGAATTTATGCAAAAAAGCAGACTGCCGGATATCAAAGCTGTCTGCTGTATCTTTTTTTCTTGCGTCCATCTCTACCTACGTACCAAAGAATCCAGTCAAAATAAAAATCATGCAATTTCTTTTAAAAAATGAGATAAAAAATATCTCAAATATTTACAACGGTCTATCTATCCACAGCCCCCTTGAAGCTCTTTTAATTGATCCTGACATTGATTCGTTTGATATTTTCAGGTGTTGTGTTTTCTGCCTGCTGAACAAATCCAATGATAGCGCCATACTCAAATTCATTAAATTTTATCCATCATCATATGACCCTGCTGCCGACATATTTGTTCACGATTCACCCTCTGATTGAAATTTTAACAAAATTAAATTTTGGAGTTGACTTTTACGGCAATTCTAAATATTAAAAGACTTGTCAAGGTGCTTAAACTGCTTAAAAGGGAACGCCTGTGAAATTCAGGGACGGGCCCGCCGCTGTAATTGGGGACGAAAGCTTTACACCGCCACTGTCTAGTGTAAAACAGATGGGAAGGCAAAGTGATTAGAATAATCCAAAGTCAGAAGACCTGCCTGACAAATTGATGCATTCCCCGTGGACAAGGGAATTAGATCTTGAGGAAAAAAGGGAAAACCCCGGATCGATGAACTCGGTTCGGGGTTTAATATTTTCCGGACCGACAAATTTTAAATTATGGGGACAGAAAGAGAGATGAAAAAAATTTGTTTAATAATGATGGCTGGTTTTTTGTTGTTTCAGACAATGGCGTTTGCTGATGAGGATGTAAAAAACCAGGAAGCAGTGGCAATCATGGATGAGATTGTGGTAACAGGAAACAGACAAGAGCAGGCAACCGAAAAAATTTCAGCTCAGATCACAGTAATTACAGCAGATAATATTAAGGAAAGCGGTGCACAGTCCTTGCCTGATGCTCTGCGTAATATAGGCGGAGTGGTTGTAACAGATCTCAATGGCAATGGATTCAACCAAACAGTGGATATGGGAGGATTCGGTGGAACGGCTAATAGGCATGTGGCTGTAGTTGTGAATGGTCGCAAAATTAACCCCATTGATCAATCGAATGTGAATTTTTCTTCCATTCCCATTGAAAATGTTGAAAGAATTGAAATTCTTCATGGCGGTAACTCGGTTCTTTATGGAAGTGATGCCATGGGAGGGGTTATCAATATTATTACCAAAAAGGCTAAGGATGGCATCCACGGCAATGTGGAAATTGGAGGAGGCACATTAGATACAACTAAGGGAAGCGCAGATTTAAATTTTTCCCAAGGCCGGTTTAATGGCAATATAGGTGCTGTCTATTATGACACAGAAGGCTATCGGGATCGATCGGAAGCTGACCGGACAAGCGCTTATGGCAAGGTTACTTTTCATGCCACAGATATGCTTGCTGTCTCTCTGGAGGCAAACACCACAGAAACGAACTATCAATATCCTGGCGGTCTTACCAAAGTTCAAATGGAACAGGATAGAAAACAGGCGGTCAATCTAGCAGATGAGGGAGAAAGCCAGGATAACTATTATGTGCTTGGCGTTGAATCAGATTGGGGTTCTTTTGGGAAATTGGATCTTAACCTGAGCTATCGCGATTATAGTAGAGATGATGCTATGATCTCTTGGGGCAATATGTATTATAGTTATGAATATGATACTGTTGGTTTTAATCCTCAGTATATCCTTGATAACCAGCTATTTGGGAATGATAACCGTTTGACGATTGGCATGGAGATGTATAACACGAATTATGATTCTTGGACAGGACCATCAAAGGCCCTTGTTAAAACAACTCATTATGATCATGATCAGAAAACTCTGGGTGTTTATCTTCAAGATGAATTCAACCTGATGCAGAACCTGGTATTGAACCTGGGTGCCCGGTATGAAGATTTTGACACCACTCTTCAAAAAATTACAATTTCTAAAAATGATATTGATGAAAATGAATATGCCTGGAACATAGGAATTGCTTATATCTTTAATCCGGGGTCAAAACTCTATGCCAGAGCATACCAGGCATTTAGATTCCCCAAGGTAGATGAATTCATGGTTCTTTCTTCCGGAGCCGTAAATACAGATCTTAAACACGAAACCTCCAGAGGATACGAAATTGGGACTCGGTTTGTTGGAATAGACAATAGGCTTGTTGTGGATGCCAGACTTTTTATTTTTGATGTGGACGATGAGATTGTCTGGAATAATGCTTGGCCTGGGGGGCAGAATGAAAATCTGGATGAAACCCG
>JAFCZY010000346.1 GCA_019314105.1 Deltaproteobacteria bacterium | reverse complement strand
CGGCTTGATGAATCAGGCATTCATTATATTGAAGGCGGATGGCCCGGATCAAACCCGGGTGCCCGGCATTTTTTCGAAATGGTACAAGATATGGAATTTAAAACTGCTAAAATAGTTGCTTTCGGCGCCACCCGACGTCAGGGGAAAACCTGTGATCAGGATGCCAACATCCAGGCACTGTTAAATAGTGGAGCCCCTGTTATCACGCTGTTTGGGAAATCATGGGATCTTCATGTTGACGCTATCATGGAAAATACAAAGGAAGAAAATCTTGCTATGATCAGGGAGAGTATTGCCTATCTCATAAGCCATGACCGGGAAGTCCTCTATGATGCGGAACATTTCTTTGACGGATATAAAGCCAACCCGGAATATGCCTTAAAAACCCTTGAAGCTGCTGTTGAAGGCGGGACAAAATGTCTGGTTCTCTGTGACACCAATGGCGGATCCATGCCCTGTGATATTGATACCATTACCAGAGAAGTAATTGCCTATTTCAAGAAACCTTCCATACCGGATCTTATCTTCGGCATACACACCCACGATGACTGCGCCATGGCTGTGGCCAACTCAGTTACTGCGATTCATGCCGGAGCAACCATGGTTCAGGGAACGATCAATATGGCGAGCGGTGTGGCAATGCAGATTTAACTTCCATTATCCCTATTCTGGCCCTGAAAATGAACCGGGAGTGTATCAGCAGCGAAAATCTTGAAAAACTGCGGAACCTCTCACGATTTATTTCTGAAACTGCCAATGCGCCGCCTGTTAATTCACGGGCATTTGTCGGAAAGAGTGCGTTTGCCCATAAAGGTGGTGTTCATGTGAGCGCTATTATGAAAAACCCTAAGGCCTATGAACACATTTCCCCGGAACTTGTTGGAAACAAACGGCGTGTCATTGTTTCCGAACAATCCGGCAAAAGCAATATCAAATACAAAGCCAAAGAACTCGGGGTTGATTTGGGCAAAGATGCCAACATTGGGCATCAGATTGTAACCAGCATCAAAGATCTTGAAGATGACGGGTTTGAATTTGATGCAGCTGAAGGCTCTTTAAAACTGATCATGGAAAAATTGACGAATCAGTTTGTCCCTCATTTTGAGCTTGAATCCTTCAGGGTAGTGATTGAAAAAGACAAGGAACGCCCCTGCTATTCCCACGCCATGATTAAAATAAGGGTCGGCAATAAGACTGAAATCACTTCGGCTGAAGGCGACGGTCCTGTCAGCGCTTTGGATAATGCATTAAGAAAGGCGCTGACCACCATGTTCCCGAAAATTAATGACATGCATCTGGTGGACTTTAAAGTCCGGGTTATTGACGGAAGGGATGGAACGAATGCAAAAGTACGAGTTCTGATTGAATCACGAGATGAAAACAATATTTTTTCAACCATCGGTGTTTCAGAAGATATCATAGAAGCAAGCTGGCAGGCATTGGCCGACAGTTTTCAGTATAAACTCTCTTTAGACAATAAAAATAAGGACAAATAAGATGACATCAGACAACCAGATTATTATTTTTGATACCACATTAAGAGACGGAGAACAATCTCCGGGAGCCAGCATGAATCAGGCTGAAAAACTGCGGATTGCCACCCAGCTTGAAAAATTAGGTGTCAACGTGATTGAAGCAGGATTCCCCGCCGCATCTACGGGTGATTTTGAAGCGGTCAAGGCGATTTCAGAAACACTTAAGATCTCTCAGATTGCAGCACTTTGCCGGACCAGTGAAAGTGATATCAATCGGGGCTGGGACGCCATCAAAAATGCGGTCAACCCGAGAATCCACACCTTTATCGCCACATCTGAACTGCATATGACATATAAACTCCAGATGACCCCGGAACAGGTATTGGAACAGGCCATCAAATCTGTTAAACTTGCCGCATCCTATACAAAAAACGTAGAATTCTCAGCCGAAGACGGGTCAAGATCTGATCCTGATTTTCTGTGCAAAGTGTTTGAAGCAGTGATTGATGCCGGTGCTACGACAGTAAACCTTCCGGATACGGTAGGATATGCTATCCCTGAAGAATACAATGAGCTTGTTAAATATGTCATGAAGAATACACCCAATATGAATAAAGCCATATTGAGTGTTCATTGTCATAATGATCTGGGACTTGCCACCTCCAATACTCTTGCCGCTATCAAAGCCGGAGCAAGGCAGGTTGAAGTCACCATCAATGGTATTGGCGAAAGAGCCGGGAATACATCACTTGAAGAAGTTATCATGTCCATGCACACAAGGCCCAATTGTTTCCCCTACACCACCACCATTAATACCACAAGAATTTATCCCGTAAGCCGACTGATCAGCATGATCACGGGTATCCTGGTACAGCCGAACCGGGCGATTGTGGGGGCCAATGCGTTTGCCCATGAAGCCGGAATTCATCAGGATGGTATATTGAAAAATCCCATGACGTATGAAATAATGAAACCTGAAACCATCGGCCTGAATAAAAACAACCTGGTCCTGGGGAAACATTCGGGGCGTCATGCCCTTAATTCCCATATCCAGGAAATGGGATATGATCTTTCAAAAGAAGAACTGGACAAAGTGTTTGAAAAATTCAAACACCTGGCTGACAAGAAAAAAACCATCCAGGATGAAGATATTGAAGCATTAATCAATGAAGGGGTATTAAGAAGTCCAGAAGTCTTTACACTTGAATATATTCATGTCTTATCCGGGAATACTGTTTTCCCAACCGCCAGTGTTCAGCTCAACATCAATGGCCGGCCGGTACAGGGCGCAATAGAAGGGAACGGTCCCATTGATGCAGTTTATAATATCATTTCCAAACTGACCGGAACCAAATCCGAACTTTTAAGATTTACCATCTCCGCTTTGACCGAAGGGACGGATGCCCAGGGTGAAGTGACGGTCCGGCTGCAGGAAGACGGAATTGTGGCCTTAGGAAAAGGGGCTGATCCGGATATTATTATTGCCAGTGCCTTAGCCTATATAAACGGGCTGAACAGACTGGAATACTTAAAGGAACATCCGGTTGTAAGACCTAAAAACCTTTAAATCATTCTACTGCTCCCCCTCAGAAGGGCAGGGTCACCGTTATCCTGCCCTTCTTTTTCATAAAACATATAATCTATTCTTTCAGGAAATTAATATTTTTTCAAAAAGGATATTGCCATCCCCCATCTTTTTTTGATAATTTTCATTAATTAACCTTTTATTTTTTTCTGATACATAGAAAGAACGTGTTATTCATTGTTGCACCACTCAAAAAATTTAAATAAAGGAGGGCTTATGGCAGAAGAACTAT
>JAFCZY010000345.1 GCA_019314105.1 Deltaproteobacteria bacterium | reverse complement strand
TCTCCATATCCGTTTCTGTGGGGCGTGAAAAATCCTTTAGCTCAGAGATAATTTTTTTTATTCTTGCCGCACCGTCTTCCATGTCTTTGAGCATAAGGTCTATTCTTTTGCTCAGTTCCGCGTATGGCATTGAACAGACGACGGCATCCTTATTTTTCATGTAGTATTCATCTAGGACCGGAGTAAAAGACTGCCAGGCTTTTTTAAGGTTCGGCGCATTGAGCATCAGAGATGTTGCCGGATTATTTATCTCATGGGCAACACCGGCCACCAATGTCCCCAGGGAGGCCATTTTGTCTGCCTGAAGGAGTTGGTTTTCCCTTAAATTGGAATGTTCCATGGCTTTTGTTCGTTCTTTTTCAGCCGTTGTTCCCTGCCATATAATATAACCGGACAGCATTAAGAACAGCATCATAATCCCTGAGCAGGTATAGATTAACTTTCGTGTAATAGTACTGATTTCTTCTCTAACATCTTCAACATAGATACCGGTTCCAACAATCCAGCCCCAGGATTTGAATTCTTTTACATAGGATATTTTAGGAACAATTTTCTTTGAGTTTCCTTTCCATTGCCATAAATAATCCACATAACCAGCCCCCTGTTTTTTGACGATTTTAACCATTTCAAAAAACAATCGTTTTCCTGCCGGGTCTTTAAAATTTGACACATCCTGACCCACCAGATCTAAACGGTATGGATGCATGATTATATTAGGGGTCATATCATTTATCCAGAAGTAATCTTTAAGGTCAGGACCGTATCTTAATTGCTGCAATTGTTCTATGGCCTGTTCCTTTGCTTTTTTGTGGGAGATCTCTCCCGCCAGGGCTTTTTCATAAAAAAGATCCAACGTGCTCCACGCACTTTCCGTTAAATGCATGATGCCTTCTCTTTTCCCGTCCATCATGTTTTTTTCCAGCAAAGGGATGATCAAAAGAAAAATTGTCAGAATAAAGAGGATGATTGTCAATGCAACAGGGATGACGATTCTTACTGGAAGTTTTTTCAGGAACAGGGGGGAGTGTTTTTTGTCAGCATCCATGTAAATTCAATAATCAAAGTATCCCAAGCTGTCAAGGAATTATTAAATATGAACGATTAAAACAGGCAATCCGGGTTGCAAAATATAAAAAAAGAAAATAATGCTTTTCGGTGAGAGTGTGGATGCACTTGTGGCTTATCTATACCCCGGAAATTTCAGGGGAATGCCATTGGTATCCCACCCTCGTAATCTGTAGTAATCTTGTATCAACTGTGTCAAGTCGTCTTTAGACATACCTTTCTGGTTTTCAAGTTTTTCTTTTAAAAGCCGTGGGGGCAGAAAGTCATCTTCAATCGTAAGCCCTTCCCTGAGATTAAATTTACGGGTTTCATCAGTAATCCGGGAAGCAAGGGCCCGGAGGTCTTTTTTTGAAAATTCAACGCCGGTGGCCATGAAAAAAATCTTTGACAATTCTTCCCAAGGGTAGAAATCCCTGTAAAATCGGCACAGGATAAAGGCATCAAACAGTGTACATCGGTCTTCAAAATCTAAAAAGAGTTCAGCTTTGTTTTCAATTTGATCCGGATCAATCATGCCTGACAGTTCAGGTTTATAAAAAGTGCTTCTTAAATGACAGGCACCCCTTGGACTGATCGCATAGGCCAGCCCCATACCTTTCAGAACTCTGGGGTCATATCCGGCAGGCTCAAGGCCTTTGACATGAATTGCCATATCCTTCATGTCCATTTCCTCGCTGGCTGATTTAATCCCCTCGGCAATCATACCGCCTAGTCCTTCCCGCCTGGCTGTCTTGAAAAGGAGATCAGCCACTGCCTTGGCATCGCCATATTCAAAGGTTTCATCGATTTTTCCTCTTTGGGACGCCTCAATGGTAAGGGCGGCAAGATTTCCGGCACTGATGGTATCCATTCCCAGGCGGTCACAGATATCATTCAGCCATGCAATATCTTCTATGTTGTCAATCATGCACAGCCCGCCAAAGGCATATATGGTTTCATACTCGGGACCTTCGAGCTTCAAACCTTTATGTTTCCCCTCTGTAATACTGACATATTTTCCACAGCCCATAAAACAGGTTTTGCAGGAACGGGGCTTTGCATTGAGTTTTTCCTTCATGCTCTGGGCATTAATCTTTTCCCAGTGTTCACAGGTTCCTCTGGACCAGTATTTTGTGGGAAAGGCTCCGGCATTGTTCAATCCGGCAACCATGACAGGCGTGCATTGAGTCCTGTAAACATTGGTGGTCGGGTGGTCTTTAAATTTCGTCAATATATCTTTTGAATATTTTTTGATTTGATCCGGATCATGGAAGATGCGTTGTTGTGTCCCGTGAAAGACAAGGGCTTTTATTTTTTTGGAACCAAGGACAGCTCCCATGCCGGTTCTCCCGGCAGATCGCCAATAATCGTTTTCCACAACTGCAAACCGGACCAGATTTTCACCGGCAGGACCTATCACCATGGCACCACATCCTTTTTGGCCGCAGTGTTTCTTTACTAAGTCTTCAGTCTCATAGGTGTCTTTTCCCCATAGTTCTTCAGCGTCATGGAATAAAATGGCCTTGTCTGAAATTTCAAGCCAGACCGGTCTTTGAGATGCACCTTTCAAAACAATAAAATCATATCCTGTTCTGCTGATGGATACGGCAACCTTTCCGCCTGAATAGGATTCTCCAT
>JAFCZY010000047.1 GCA_019314105.1 Deltaproteobacteria bacterium | reverse complement strand
GACTGCGAAAAAGGGACATAAAAAAGAAATTTTCAGACTTGTTTGATACGTATTCAAAACTGGAATTTCTTTTTCCGGAAACTGAAGAACTCAAGATTCTTGAAAAATCCGAAATCTTATTTAACAGCAGGAATTCTGAAGTAAAGGATCTTGCTGTAATGGTCATTATCAATTCTCTTGATCTGTTTTATTTCTGGATGTATCTGCCAAGGGCAAGAACGGCAATGGTTGATATGGTTTTGCGATTGACTCCCGAAGAGAAAACTATTTTTTTGCAGTCCCAGAAAATGCTGAAACATGAACATCATATCAGCAGGCTTTTTGTGGATGGTATCCTTGGCAGGAATTTTTCACGCCCGTTGTCTTTTTATCTCACCACATATAAAACTTATCTAAGTAGCATCAGAAAGATTCATCAGAACAATTAAGAACTGTTAAGAACTGAGTCTGTCAGTATTTTTTACAACTTCCAAGATGGTAGAATCCACGGAATGGATCAGTAAAATTGCAAAAGGATTACTCGACTTCTCCCGTCAGAGCTGCTTGTTTGCAGCCCTGACATTTAATTTGGCAGTGGACTATTTTCCGTTTGATTTATTTACATTGATGATCGTTATTCATCAACAGGACAGCACAGCATCCCTCTTTCCTTGATAATAGCCCTTCCCTTTTTAGAGTTGGCAAAATCAACAAAGGCCTTAACCGATCCTGTGGGTTCCCCTTTGGTAACCATGTAAAATATCTGGTGGTAAGGATAGCTTTGATCATCCGGTTTCCGGCCGTTAATGCTCAATACTTTTATAGCCGGATGGGTGATCTGAGCACCTCGGGAGATAAAGGAGATGGCACCTGCCGGCAGTGCCTCAATTGCCTCCAGAACACGGGTTGATTTATAGGTTAAATAATCATAATTTATTTCTTTGTGTTTCATGACCAGCCGTCTGAAGTTTTTATGGGCACCGGTTTCTTCACCCGGGACAACAAGGGTAATTGGCAGATCAGGCCCGCCTACTTTTTTCCAATTAGTGATTCCACCGGAGAATATTTGACGGAGGTGTCCCTCACTTAAATTATTGATCGGAGTCGATTTTTTTGTAATAATTGCCAGCGGATCCTTACAAAAAGGTGTTTCCACCAGTCCGTAGTCTTTCTGGCGCTGGTATATTGCTCTTGTGCTGCTGGCGATGTCGGTCATATCCTGCATTACCCGATATATGCAGGAATTTGATGAGGCAACAAACAGGTCAATCGATATCCCGGTTTCCTTTGTAAACGCATTCAGCCTCGCATTTTCAAAAGCCTCATAAACTTGCGCAGAGCAACTGTATTGTAATTTCTGTTCAGCAGTTGCCATTGTTGGCGGCATAACCGTCCATAATATTAATAAACTGGCGATGATTAAACTTGAGATACGCATTGCTTTTCTCATAATTTTTTCTCCTTTATTGAATTGATATATCTTGCCTGACAACAGTGTCGGTTTTAATATAGTTGTAATTTATATATTCAATTTGTGTGCCAGAGATTAAGCTCAGCCCTGAACAGGGAATTCGGTATAATTCAAAAATAAAAAACAGCTGAATATGATATATAATTTAACAACCTGTAAAATTATTTGACAGGTTGATGCATTGTTGGACGGATCAATTTTTTTCTGTATTTCAGGCCAGTTGCGGATATGATGCATTCTGATTGTTTAATAGTTAAAGAGGAAGATACAGAAGTTGTCTGTTTGGAGTTATTGGTACAATTGTTGCTCATAGTTATAGTGCTGTAAATTGAAAGATAACCAGTAAAGGGTTGGTTTTGGAAAAATCAAATTCAGGCAGAATCCGAAAATTTAACCGTATGGCTTCCCGGAAGCATCATCGACCGGGAACGGAAAAAAATATTGTAATAATTGTGACGCTTACGGCGCTTATCTTTGTGGCGGCAAGCGCAGTTATGTCCCAGTGGTACATCGAGAAAATGAGCAAGATCGTACGCAGGCAGTTCAATGAGGAGCAGATGGTTATTGCGCACAATGTAAAAAACTTTATTGAGAGGGAGTTCTCTTTTCTAAAAAGGGAGATAAATATTCTTTCCAATGAACTTGAAGAGAATGAAGATCATGACAGGTCAATAAAGGCAAGCCTGTCCCGAGTAATTGAATGCGGGGTCAGCAAAATCGAATTTCGCGATATGGATGCCGGAGTTATTTATTTTGGTCACCCCTTCCGGAAGGAAATTTCCCGTTCTCCTTTCAAGGAAATTTTGCCCCTTCCTTTTGATCTTGATACAGAAAAAATAAATCAAATGAAAGTCTCAAAGCATCAAATCACACCATCCGGAATAATATTAATAATAGCGGCACCTGTCGGGGTAAGCGGTTCACGAATTGTTTATTGTCATATTAATATTTCATGGTTACTCGGTCCCTATCTCAAGAATATCCGGTCCGGCCAGACAGGATATGCATGGATCATTGACGGTGCAGGCCGCTTTCTTTTTCATCCGGACAGCTCATACATAGGCAAGAATGCTTTTCTGGCGAGAAAAGAAAAGTATCAAAACATCTCTTTTGTGGAGATAAACAAGATACAAAAGGATGGAATGTTGAAGGGCCGTGAAGGGACTGGGAGGTATGTTTCAGGATGGCACAGGGGACTTACCGGCAGGATGGAAAAGCTGATTGCATACACGCCTGTAATAATTTCAGAAGATCCGCTGCAGAAATGGTCGATAGCGGTTGTTGCGCCTGTTGCGGAAATAGAAGAAGCCGTAAGGGATCAATACAGGCATCAGTTTTTCATGCAGCTGGCCGTGATATTTACAATTATAGTCGGTGCTTCGGTCATCCTGTTTTTTGAAGTGAAATGGTCCAGGCATATGGAGAATGAGGTCAGCCGGCAGACCGAGGAACTCATAGAATCCGAGGCAAAATATCGATCTCTTGTGGAAAGTGCTGAAGATTTTATCTTCACCGTTGACTCGAATGGTAAATTTCAATCCATGAACAGCTTTACTTCGGATTTTTTCAACGGTAGTGCTGAAGATTATATAGGTAATGGACTGTCATCTCTATTTCCAAAAGAAATGAGCCAAACTTTACAGACACTTATCCGTACGGTTTTTGAAAGCGGGAAAAGTATTAGAAAGGAATCCGGACTTGATCTTGACAGAGGACAGATACTCGTTGACGCCAACATGGTGCCCGTGCGGAACGAAAAGGGAACTGTAACCTCCGCCCTCTGCATTGCAAGAGACATAACCGAAGACAAAAAACTTGAGCGCCATCTTATACACACTGAAAAGTTGGCATCACTGGGCACGCTGGCAGCTGGAGTTGCTCATGAAATCAACAATCCGCTTGGAGTTATCCTGGGGTTTTGCGACCTTATGCTGCGAAAAAAAGATAAATCTTCACAGGATTATAAAGATCTTAAAATAATGGAACGCCAGGGACTCCATTGCAAAGAAATCGTGGAAAACCTTCTGGGGTTTGTCCGCACGGGAGAAGACAATGGTCATCACCACACTGATTTGAATCGCTGTCTTGAAGCCGCCATTAAGATAGTGAAGCACCGCTTTGAAAAAGAAGGAATTTCTCTATCCCTGGAATTTTCAGACACAATTCCTCGTATAAAAGGCGATTCCCGGAAGTTGCAACAGGTTTTTCTCAACCTGATCAACAATGCCGCCGACGCCATGCCTCAGGGCGGAAAATTGACCATTCGGACATTTATGGATACGCATCTTCATATGGTCGTAGTACAGTTTCAGGATGAAGGTGTTGCAATAGAAGACAAAGATATCGACCATATATTTGAGCCTTTTTTTACCACCAAACCCGAGGGCAGAGGAACGGGGCTCGGACTTTTTGTAAGCTATGGCATCATAACCGGTTTCGGTGGAATCATGGAGTGTGAAAGTCAAAAGCAGTCTTTATCTGATACCGTATCCGCTGGTACAATTTTTACCATCAAATTGATGGTAGTATCATAAGGAGGATGGATGAATAACCGTATTTTAATCGTTGACGATGAAAAAGACATGTTGACACTGTTGGATAGAATTATTTCAGAAGATACCCATTATGTGGGTGTCACGGAAAGCCATCCTGAAAAGGCACTTGAACTTTTCCGGGAAGAGGATTTCGATGTTGTAATGACAGACTTGAAGATGCCCGGTATGTCCGGGATCACTTTGATGGAGAAGATCAGAGAGATCCGTCCTGACGTATCGGTAATTATCCTTACGGCCTATGCCACTATAGAGACTGCGGTGGAAGCCACACAAAAAGGAGCTGACGACTACCTGACAAAGCCTTTCCGCAGGGAGAGACTCCTGGTAACCCTTGACAAGGCAATGAAGTGGCAGGGGATTATCAGAGAGAACAGGAGACTGCGAAAGGCTCTCCAAAAGATGAATGACCTTTCCATCATCGGTTCGACCCCTGCTATGATAAAAATGTTCGACCGTATTCGTCAGGTTGCCCCCACATCCGGAACCGTTCTTATAACCGGCCCCAGCGGAACGGGCAAAGAGCTTGTGGCCAGGGCTATCCATCAGAACAGCGGGAGAAGGTCAAAAAAACTGGTTACCATAAATTGCTCGGCAATTATGGAAAATATGATTGAAAGCGAGTTGTTCGGACATGTGAAGGGCGCATTTACAGGCGCCGTGACAGATAAGAAAGGACTGGTTGAGGAGGCAAACGGAGGCACACTTTTCCTCGATGAAATCGGAGACTTGAAGCCGGGTCTCCAGACAAGGATTCTCAGGTTGCTTCAGGAGGGAGAGTACAGATCTGTGGGGAGCGTTATAACCAAAAAAGCCGACCTCAGGTTCATTGCGGCCACAAACAAAAATCTCGAGCAGGCCATCAGGGAAAAAACATTCCGGGAGGATTTGTTTTATCGCCTGAACGTCATCCGTTTAGAAATGCCTCCTCTGAAGAACAGAGCAGAGGATATTCCGCTTCTCAGCTATCATTTTCTCAACAAACATTCCGGATTGAATGGAAAACAGATTAAGGGGATCGCACCATCTGCCCTGCAGGCGCTGGCAGCCAGAGAATTTCCCGGCAACGTACGGGAACTTGAAAATATCATTGAAAGGGGCATTATTTTCTGTTCCGATGATACGCTGACCCTCTCCGATCTGGGCCTTTCCGTCCCGGCGGAGTGTCTTTTGCCCGAACTGAATGAGGGGAAAAACATGATGAGTTTCAAAGATGCCAAAGAAGAAACCATCCGACTTTTTCATGAACATTATATCAGGGTACTATTAAAAGAAAATGCCGGCAATATCAGCAAGGCAGCTAAAATTGCCGGGATACAAAGACAATACCTCCATCGACTCATGAAAGAGTCGCATATAGAACCTAATGAATTCAGGGGAACACCCACGTGATAAAAAGAGTGTCAACATTGAAGTGACATTTCTAATTTACACCTGTCCACCAGCAGGTTTTAATATCCGGTCTCCTCTTGCTGCCGGATATTTTTTTTAGAAGATTTAATCTGTATAATCAGAAGGTTAGGTAATAGTTTTATTTTCTCTTTGTTTTGGCATATTTTTTGTAATATCTTCATTATAAATAAAAAAGACTGACAAGGAAACAATTTGTCGAGAGGTCTAAAATAAATTTTGATAAAACTTTTGATTTTTAAAGGAGATTTTATGAAACATACTATCTGGGAATGGATCGGGGATGAAGCTCTGCTGGCACAAGCTGTTTCAAACCTGTCTACTCTGGTATTACTCGGTGTTATTGTCGTCTGTATCCTTCTGCTGTCAAAAGGAGCCGACTGGATGATAGACGGCGTAGTCGATCTGGCAAAACGGACAGGAATACCCAAAATCGTCATAGGCGCAACGCTCATCTCTCTTGGAACAACAGCACCCGAAGCCTTTGTTTCAGTGATGGCTGCCTTCATGGGGAATCCCGGTCTTGCATTGGGCAACGGCGTAGGATCTATTATCGCTGACACCGGGCTTATTTTCGGCCTTACCTGCATTTTGGCGGCTTCGGTTCCGGCAAACAAGTTCATCCTTAACCGGACAGGATGGGTGCAGGTGGGATCAGCCACCCTGCTGGTGGCCATTGCCCTGGGACTTCTTTTTTTCTCATCCGGGCCACCGGTATTGGGTCGGTCTTTCGGCATCTTCTTTTTGATTCTTCTGGCAATTTACATGTATGCAACTTACTTATGGTCAAAATCTGGGAAAATGCAACTTGAAGAGGAGGAGAACAATGATGATAATGGGGAATTTGCCGGCCTTTTTCAATGCTGGTTGATGGTGATAGGAGGGCTTGCCCTCGTTATTACCGGTGCCCGGATACTTGTGCCCTGTGCCTCGGAAATCGCCATGAGATTCCATGTGCCCGATGATGTCATTGCAGCGACAATGGTCGCCTTTGGCACGTCCTTGCCGGAACTCATGACGGCCATATCCGCCATTAAAAAAGGACATCCTGAAATAACCGTTGGAAATATTGTGGGTGCCGACGTTCTTAACTGCCTGTTTGTCATCGGGGCGGCAGCAACGGCAAAACCCCTTGCCATTCCGGAAAACTTCTTCTTTTTCCATTTTCCGGCCATGCTCATCATACTCTGGTCTTTCAGGGTATTTATATCCATGAACAAAGATGGTGTATTTAAAAAGTGGCAGGGCATATACCTTGTCGGGGTATATCTCAGCTATGTGGCACTTCAGTACGTTTTAAATGTGGAATTACCTGCATGATGACTTAAAAAGCAGGCGTGTATAGAACAGCATAAATAAAATACAGACATAAATTAAAAGGAGAAACAATATGGGAAAAGAAAAAGAAAAAATAACCGGTTTTGAAGTGGCCCATGACCTGGAAAAAGAAAAAACGACCATTGGGGAGCGGTTTATTCCGGAATGGCGGCATATCCGGGCAGCCCTGGGCGGTGTGTTTGTTTTTTTCCTGGTATTCCTCTTAGGCGTCTGGCTTGCGGGAAATCCCTTTGAAGCCACGGTAAGGATCCAGTCTTCCTGGGTTATTGCCCACGGACTTGAGGGAAATCAGTGGAAGATCATATGGAGCGTGGTTGCTCTGGCGGCATTTTTTGAATTCATGGATGCCTCGGCAGGCATGGGATTTGGAACCGCTCTGACACCCATCCTTCTTGTGCTGGGATTTGATCCCAAACAGATCGTCCCCGCTGTTATGATTCAACAGGGTATGGCAGGTCTTGTGGGTGCCTTTCTTCACCGGGAATTTGAAAACGTGGAGTGGAAATTCAGCCCCATGTCGGAAACCGTAAAGCTCTGGATTATCATTGCAGTGACAGGGTGTATTGCCGTATCGTGTTCCATCATCGGTATTTACAAATTTTTCCCCATTGATAAAATCTGGATCAAGCTCTATGTGGCCATCCTTCTTGTAATGATGGGGGGTGTCTCGCTGTGGAGTGCCAGAAAAGACAGGCCCTACAAACCCAATAAGATGATAGGCTTCGCAGCCCTGGCAGGATTTAACAAAGGGGTTGGCGGCGGCGGATACGGCCCGGTTGTCACCATTGGCGGTCTTTTGTCAGGCGTGCCCGTTAAAAGTATGCTGGCCGTAACAGCCATCTGTGAAGGAACCGTCAGTACCTTTGCCATCATCGTATGGCTGGCCCTTCTGACCAGCGGTGTTCAGATAGACTACATTATGCTGCCGTCCTTTATGATTGCAACCATGTTCTCTGCTATTGCAGCACCTTATATGACAAGGGTTTTTCCGGAAAAAGCATGGAAAATAGTGGTGCCGGCCTACTGCTGTATTGTAGCCGTCATCTGCTTCTACAAGATAGGTCCCGGCATCTACGCCAAGCTGATTGGCGGTTGATGGCGAACCAAATTAATATAACTTCCTCCCTGGAAACGGGGAGGAAGAAAAACAATAAGGAGAGGTGTGATGAGCAAGAACCAGACGAATCATTATATCCGGAAAAGAACCCAACACTTTGGTTTGTCCATGGTCGTCATGGGCATATCATTTTTTCTTTATTACCTGGGGCTTTTCGGGAATGTGGACGGACCCCTTGCACCGGGAAAGATAGGAGAATTCCTGGCAGATATGGGGGTTGAAAAGATCCATATGCTGATGTTTTTTCTTTCTTTTTTTATTATTGCACTGACATGGAATCATCTCTTCAACCTGGTCACTTATATAACCGGTTCCGGCGTTGATTCCGTAAAAAAGGGAGTGGTCAGTCACACGGTATGGGTTGTTGCTTTGGTGTTTTGTGCTATAATAATGTATTGTTCATAAACAATCCGTTATTAAACGCTTTATCATCAGGAGGTGCAGGGCATGCCTGACAGATCTTTTACCATATCGGCAACACGAGATTTTCCTTACTACCGCAAGGTATGGAAAAAGGTGGTTATCATTCTTATCGTTGCGTCATTCCTTCCTCTTGCAGTTATCGGAGGCGGCATGTACGTTTACCTGGCCCGCACAATTAAACAGAAAACAATGGAAGCGCTTCAGACACAAGTCGTTTCCCATAAGAAAGACATTGATTCGTTCCTGACCGAACGGATAATAGACTTAAAATTAATTTCGGAAAACAACAGCCTGTCAAAAATGATATCACCCGGTACCATTGAACAGGTTTTTTCTTCGTTTCAATACAAATTGTCATATTTCCAGGATCTTGGCGTAATAGGGGCGGATGGCAGCCATCTTGCTTATACAGGGCCGTATAATCTCAAAACTAAAAATTACAGGAATGCCTTTTGGTTTAAATCCGTGATGGATCAGGGCGTGTTTGTCAGTGATGTTTTTACCGGTTTCAGGAATGATCCCCACTTCATCATAGCGGTAAGGCAAAATGAGGGGAAAAATACCTGGATTTTGAGAGCTACCATTATGTCGGATTTGTTCGACAACATTGTCACTCAGATGGAGGGAAACAGGAAAGGTGACGCCTACCTGATCAACAGCAAAGGAGAGTTTCAGACGAATCCGAGAAAGAGCGGTAAATTGATGATGAAATCTATGGTTTCACCCCCTGATCGCTTCAAGGGAGTACAGGTTGAAGAAAAAGACTCAACCATTACGTTAACGACCTGGCTTGATACGGTTCCCTGGCTTTCCGTTGTGAGTGTTGATAAAAGGGATGTTTTTGAAGCGTTAAGGAAAGTGCGGAATGTCAGCTTGTTTGTTGTTTTGTTGGCAGGATTCATTATCGTACTTGCCATTTTGTTTACTACAGACAGCCTAGTGTCGATGCTGGAAGAAAAAAGAAAGAACAAATACCGCCTGGACAGCAGGTTGAGAAGGACAGCATTCCTTGCATCATCCATGAAATTGTCAAAAGGGGTTTTCAGCGATCTGAACGACATCCTGTCCAATATTCATGTTACAGCTACATTGATGAAAGATCAGGCCGAACCGGCAAACTTTGGCGACGCCGATTTAATGACAGGACAGATTTTTTCGGAAGCCATAAGGGGGAAAAATCT
>JAFCZY010000344.1 GCA_019314105.1 Deltaproteobacteria bacterium | reverse complement strand
GATAATTTCATCATCAATGACAAACTGCTCATGGGCAATGGTGAGCATGGATTCAAGCATGCCGGCACTGTGATGGATATAATTGGAACCACGCATGGATGCAAGCAGTGTGGTAAATGATTTTTCATACCCGGCCTGGGCATCCGGAAGCTTAGAATCAGAAAGGCCTGATGAATTATAATTGGGCACTTTTATGTGATTTGATAATTGGTGGATGGCTGCATTCATCATTCCGCATTCCACAGCACCGCCTGAGTATCCCATAGTTTTGAGATTTGCCATGCCCGGGATCCCACCATAAAGCAAGGGGGCTCCTGGATTGGTCAGCTGGCAGATGGTGATGCCGGCAAGCTGTTCAGCATGAATTTGGGCCAGGGTGCCGGCCATGGTCAAGGGAGAAGTTGACCCTGCCATGGGCGCACATGAAAGTGCAACCGGAATACGTCTGCGGTTTGCTTCCTGCATGATGAGGGTGGACTGGGTGCACAGCTTCAGCGGGCTAATGGCAAAAGAAGTGATCACGGAAATAAATGGCCTTTCTTGAAGCTTGTCCAGACCTCCGGCAACCATAGATGCCATTTCGATAACATCGTGCAATCCCTTTGTATCATTCACCCCAGACATGACATGTTTTGAGGAGCCTGAAAGGCAGGCATAAAACATATTGATATCATAGTCTGCTTTATCAATATCTGTGGGAATGCAGGGCCTTACCAGAAAATGTATATTATCCAGTTGATCCACAAGTCGTGATACATTACAGAGATCTTTAAGGGTAGTGGGTCTGATATTGCCGGTTTCCGGGTCCAGAATTTTGATGGCAGCGCCCCCGGTCCCCAGATGAACTCGATTTTCAGTCAAATGAAGATCATTTTTTGAGTCCTGGCCACAAAGGATGACTTCTTCTGGTGCTTTTGCCACCTGTTCAGCAATCAGGTTCTTTGGAAATCGGATATTTTTTTTATCCCGGTCAATGGCAGCACCGTTGTTTTCAAGCAGTTGAATAGTATCTTCCAACCCATGTTCATAGGTAATCCCTGTTTTTTCAAGGATCTTCAGGGAAGCTTCATGTACTGTTTTTATCTGTTCTGGTGACAGAGGGCGATACTGGCCGCCTTGTAAGCCCATTAAGTTCATGGTAAACTCCTTGCTAAGTTGTTTTTTCCAGACAAGTAAGCCATATTGTTTTGTCTGGGTTTTATTTTGTTTCATCGCTTAAATGACATGGTCCTGATAGCCTGTCAAGAAAAATGTAACAAAACTTATCAAATTTTTTAATTAATTAAAAAAAAATCAAAACATGTTGACTTTTGTTTTTTATATAATTATTATTATTTTCAGTTTGATAATTGATAATATCAACCGATACTAGATTCTGGATATATAAAAATGAGCCGTCTTAATTATAAAATAAATAAAGATGCGACATCAAAATATAAATCGGATATCGCTTTTTCAAAGGCAATTTCAAAAGCGTTTATTCAGGAACTCAAAGATCTGCTGCTCAAAAAATCCAGACGTCTCCTTCCCTTTGATGATGTCAAAGAAAAACTCGAACTCTGGTATGTAAAAGCCTTGGGGTTAAAGTCTGTTCCACTGGATTCAATCGTCGGCAGCCAGGGCCGCTATAGAAATTTTACCAGGCATTTCCTTCCTTTGGACGAAAATTTAAGGAATAGATGGAAACTAATAGAAACGGCTGTCGTATCCGGCAAAGATCTCCCGCCTGTTGAGCTATACAAGGTGTGCAACGCCTATTTTGTTAAAGACGGCCACCACAGGGTATCTGTGGCAAAAGCAAAAAATAAGGTCTCAATTGAGGCAAACGTATTTGAATATAACTGCGATCTTTCCCTTGACGACAAAACAGATATAGAGCAGATTGCCATTCTTGAAACATATCACCGGTTCTTAAAAGAAACCGGATTGAAAAAAACAAGAACCCCGCAACTTCATCTGACTGTTCTGGGGGGTTATCCCATCCTCATGGAACATATACAACGGCACAGATTTTACCTGGCAAAAAAAGAAGAAAAAGATATCAACATTGAAGAAGCGGCAATATCCTGGTTTGACAATATTTACTCGCCCATGAAGGATTTAATCCGGAAAAACGGAATTATATCCCAATTTCCCCATCGAACGGAAACCACGGAAACCGACTTCTATATATGGATCACCAAATATAAACACCTTATTTTCCAGGATGTATTTGAGCCGGAAAAAGCCATGACCACCATTGAAAGCTATGCGAAAATATTTTCCAATCCCTTTCGGAAACTCCGGGGAAAACTCAGAAAATACTTTGGGCTTGTAAAATACTAACAAAAAAAATTACATCGATTAACACCTTACTCGATACGATAGTAAGCCATTTTCGTATAAAGGGTGCGTCGGCCGATTCCAAGAATATCTGCTGCCTTTGACCGGTTTTCATTGGCAATATCAAGGGCGGTTTGAATGGCTTTTTTTTCAGTCCTTTCCAAGGTTTCTTTCAGGGAAACCGGTTCTTCAGGAATTTCAATTTTCCCCACAACGCTTTGATATGATGTTGGATTCAGGCAATCATATGTTATCACCCGGGATTCGGCAAGAAGGACTGCCCGCTCAACAACATTTTTTAATTCCCGTATATTGCCTTTCCACGGAGATTCCTTGAATGCCTGAAGCACTCTTGGTTCAATGTTGACAATTTTTTTATTATGCCGTTTATTAAATTTTTGTACGAAATGACCGACAAATAATAAAATATCTTCAGGTCGTTGACGAAGAGGAGGCAGATATAAAGGGATGACAGCAAGGCGATAATACAAATCCTCACGAAAAGTTCCTTTAGTAATCTTTTCTTGAAGATCTTGGTTTGTGGCGGAAATAACCCTGACATCAATTTTAATGCTCTGGTTTCCTCCAACGGGTTTAATTTCAAATTCCTGTAATGCCCTGAGCAGTTTCACCTGGGTTGCTAATGTCAGCTCACCTATTTCATCGAGAAAAACCGTGCCTTCGCAAGCATCTTCAAACAACCCCCGTTTTGCCCTGACAGCTCCTGTAAACGCACCTTTAACATGGCCGAACAACTCACTCTCCAGTAAATTTTCCGAAAGTGCGCCACAGTCAATGGTAACAAAAGGGCCATTGCTCCGGTCACTGATCTGATGAATATGATGCGCAAAAACAGATTTACCAGTACCGGTTTCACCTTCTATAATAATGGGTGCTTGGGAAGCGGATATTTTGTCAATTACCTGCATGACTTCTTTTATCTGGCGGTTATTGCCGAAAACCACTGATTGATTTTCACGTTCTGCTTCTTCCCTGTGGATCCGTTCCAATTTCTTATGAATTTTCCCAAACTCAATGGCACGGCCGGCAATAATTTCAAGTTCCTTAGGTTTAAACGGCTTTGTAACATAGTGGAATGCCCCGATTTTTATTGCTTCAACCGCACTTTCTATGGAGCCTTGTCCGGTAATAATGATAAATGGCAAATCCTTGTCAACCTCTCTGATCCTTTTCAGCAGATCAATACCACTCATTCCGTCAAAAGCCATATCGGAAATAACCAGATCGTATTCTGTTTCACAAAGGGCTGCCCATGCCTTTTCAGTAGAATCAACAGCCGTTATCTTATACGCCTTTCTGGAATAATAACGTTCCAGAAATTGCAGCATTTCCATTTCATCTTCAACTATGAGGATTTTTTCCACCATTTAAGCCTTACTCCTTTTTAGCTGCCGGCAACCTCACATGCATGACAGTTCCGGCCTTTTCAACAGATATGGGAATAATTTTTCCACCATGTTTTTTGATAATGTGATAGGCAACAAAAAGCCCGATCCCAAATCCGCGGTGCTTGCCGCTTGTAAAAAAAGGATCAAATATTCTTTTGATATCTTTTTTTACAATTCCTTTGCCCGTATCTTTTATAAAGACCTCAACAAATAGTTGTCCTTCAATGGTTTTATGTTCTATTTGAACATTGATTTTACCTGCTGTGCCCGGAATACTTTCAATTGCGTTAAGCAAGAGATTGATAAAAGCCTGCTGCAAGCTGATTTCATCTCCATATACAAAATATTGGCGGGATGAAAGGTCTTTATGAATTGAAATATTCTTTAATTTCGGCTTGATAAAATGAATGCACACTTCTAAGGCATCGGCAAGATCCAGGTTTTTAAAGGCATTATCTTTAAAAGATGCCTGGGTCAGAAGGCTTTCGGTAATTTGTCCTGCCCGTATGGCATTTCTCTGTATTGAATGCAGGCTTTCGTTGACTTCCCTGGAGTCCAGTTCCCCGCTGATGATATCTTCGGTATGGGCCAGTACAATGCCTATGGGATTATTGATTTCATGGGCCAGGCATGCTGACATTTTCCCTATAATAGCAAGTTTCTCACTCTGGACCAATTCCTCCTCCAGCCGTTTCCGCTCCGTGATGTCACGGGCAAAACAACAGGCGAGCTGTTCACCCTCGCTTCCAAGCCTGATGGTTGCAGCAATCATCTCGACACGAATTAACCGGAAATCAGGGGATATAAGCCTTGTTTCGCCAGCACTGTAACCGGTTTTAAACAGCCTTGTCAGAAAATCTGTTATCGCTTGAATGCAGGGTGGATCAATAATAGATTCCATGTGAAGTTTTTTTTCACCATCCCGGTCAATGGAAAGTTTTTTACAGGCTGTATTGTTAGCCAGATGTATATATCCTTGTGGATTGATCAAAAACACCATATCGGGTGAGGATTCTATAAGTTCCCTGTAACGCTGTTCAGATATACGCAGATCCCGGGTAATACGGGTGACTTGAGATTTAAGCATATAGTTCCATACTATAAAGCC
>JAFCZY010000343.1 GCA_019314105.1 Deltaproteobacteria bacterium | reverse complement strand
ATATCTGCCCAAAAAGCAGTTCATATCAAACCATGAAGACGAATTAACTTCGCATACCAGAGGATATGGCAAAGGGGAAAAGCCGGAAGACTTTTTGAATGAGTTTAAAGAATTTATTATTGATAACATGAATAAAATTCCTGCCCTTGCCATTGTATGTAAAAGACCGCGGGAGCTGACACGCGCATCACTCAGACAACTAAAAATCGAACTGGATAAGCATGGTTTTACCGAGCCCAACTTAAAGATCGCTTGGCGGGAATGGAAAAATGAAGATATCTCCGCAGACATTATTTCATTTCTCCGTCGGCTCACGTTGGGCGACCCCTTGGTAAGCCACGAAGAACGCATCAAAGAAGCCATGAAAAAAGTATATGCACTTGAAAATTGGACAAAAATTCAGCGGAAATGGCTTGAACAAATTGAACGGCAATTGATTGCTGAAACAATTGTCAATAAGGAAGACCTGGAAAAAGGCGCGTTTAAAGCCAAGGGAGGTTTCAACACGCTAAATAAAATGTTTCAGGGAAGGCTCGTTAATGTGTTAGATGAAATAAAAAAATCACTCTATCCGGATGAGAAAAAATACGCCTAAAGAATAAATAAGCTTGTTCTCCATTTCACATAAAGAGGTAAAATGAATACCCAACAGATCGTTCAAAAACTTTGGAAGCTTTGTGATGTTTTAAGAGATGACGGCATTACCTATCATCAGTATGTTACGGAGCTCACCTATATTTTGTTTTTAAAAATGGCAAAAGAAACCGGTGTTGAAAAAGATATTCCCGAAGATTATCGATGGAATAAACTAAAAGAAAAAAAAGGTGTTGATTTAAAGCGGTTTTATAAAAAGCTGTTACTCGACCTGGGTGAAGAGGGGACAGGACGCATTAAAGAAATTTATACAAACGCAACCACCAATATCGATGAGCCAAAAAACCTTGAAAAGATTATTAATTCCATTGACCAGCTCGACTGGTTCAGTGCCAAAGAAGAAGGCCTTGGCGACCTTTATGAAGGGCTACTTGAAAAAAATGCCAATGAAAAAAAATCCGGTGCCGGGCAATACTTTACACCACGCCCGCTGATCAATGTTATGGTGCGCCTGGTTGATCCAAAGCCCGGTGAACGCTGCGGTGACCCGGCTTGCGGTACATTCGGATTTATGATCGCCGCTGACCAGCATGCTAAAAATAAAACCAATGGCCTGTTTGATCTTAATGAAAAAAAACAAAAATTCCAGATACATGACGCATTTAGCGGTATTGAACTAGTTCAAGATGCATACCGCTTAACACTCATGAATGCTATGCTTCATGAGATAGAAGGCAAAATTTTGCTTGCAGATTCATTGTCAAATGCGGGAAAAGCCTTTTCAAATTATGATGTAATTATGACCAATCCACCGTTTGGCACTAAAAAAGGCGGTGAGCGACCCACAAGAGATGACCTAACCTATGCCACTTCAAACAAACAGCTCAATTTTTTACAGGTCATCTACCGTTCTTTGAATAAGAAGGGAAAAGCAAGGTCTGCGGTTGTGCTCCCTGATAATGTTTTGTTTGCAGATGGTGATGGCCAGCGAATTCGGGAAGATCTGATGAACAAATGCGATTTGCACACAATCTTAAGGCTTCCCACAGGCATTTTCTACGCACAGGGCGTAAAAACAAATGTGCTGTTTTTTACAAGAGGAAAAACAGAAAAAAATAATACTAAAGAAGTTTCCTTTTATGATCTTCGAACCAACATGCCGAGCATAGGCAAAACAAAACCTTTAACAGAAGACCATTTTAAAGAATTTGAGGAAACTTTTCATAAAACAAAAAATCAAAAGAAAAAAATAGAGCGTTGGTGTTCATTCGCCATTAAAGAAATTAAAGAAAAAGGGTTCAATCTGAATCTTGGGCTAATACAAGATGATTCGGTTATTAATCAAGAAGACTTGCCAAACCCAGTCGAGTCAGCAGAAGTTGCCATTATCAAACTTGAGCAGGCCACAGATTTGCTCAGAGGCGTAATTAAAGAACTTCAAATCTGCGGAGTTGAAAATGGTAAAGACTGAAAAAGGAAAAAACTTGGAACATATCCTTGATGAAGCCATTGTGAAAGAAAATGAGTGGCCTTATAGAATTCCTAATAATTGGACGTGGACTTATTTGTTATCAGGTTTTGCTGAATGTTTGGATACATACAGAAAACCAATAAACGCCACTGAAAGAGCTAAACGACAAGGAAGCATTCCTTATTATGGTGCAACTGGTCAAGTTGGCTGGATTGATGATTATTTGACAAATGAAGAGCTGGTTTTAGTCGGAGAAGATGGAGCACCATTTTTAGACCCATTCAAAAAAAAATCTTATATGATTTTTGGAAAAGCTTGGGTTAATAATCATGCACACATCTTAAGGTCATTATATGGGAGCTCTGGCAATCGTTTCCTTCTGCATTATTTGAACAGTTTTGATTATAATGGATATGTTAGCGGAACAACAAGACTCAAACTTACACAAAAGAGTTTGAGAAAGATTCTCTTACCCCTCCCCCCAATCGAAGAACAAAAAAGAATTGTAAAAAAGCTTACTTCCATGCTCGCCAAATTAGAAGACGTAAGAGAGCTGATTAAGGAAGCCAAAGAATCCAATGAAAACCGCCGAGCCGCAATTCTCAATAAAGCCTTCACCGGTGAACTCACCAAA
>JAFCZY010000342.1 GCA_019314105.1 Deltaproteobacteria bacterium | reverse complement strand
GGAACCTATGTATTCAAACAATGACCGTATCAGCAACCGGCTTTCTTTTGCAATTGTATTGGCTTCCCTGATCATTGGCTCCGCACTCATCGTTCTTTCCGATATCCCACCCAAGTGGTACGGAATACCGGTTATAGGCTTATCCGGTTTTCTGCTTGCCGGTGTGATGGGTTTCTGGCTGCTTGTATCGATCATGAGGCGCGGGAGGCTGTAGACTGCTATGGCCATAAAAAATATGATCGTTGGATAAAGTTGATGTCTATTTCCATTAAAAAATTTTGATCAATTGACCCATAAAATTGCCTGTCCAACAGGATTATTAAAAAATCTTGAATGAACCTCACATTTGCACATTAACAAAAAGAAGGTATTTAGAGGAAGGTTTGGTTCTCCTATCAGACTTTCAAAATTCCCTCCACCTTTAACTATCACCATATCCACACCATTAAATATGTGCAAAAAATCTTGAGAGCATCTTGAAAGCACCGTTCCCGGAAGAGGGCCGTCTATCCCGTTTGTAATGACCTGTGCAATGTCCGGAAATCCTATATCAACGGCTTCATCATATGTGATGTCATTTAAAGCCGGGTTATTCCTTACCGCATAATATATTTTTATATGATATTTTTCTTTTAACGTCTCAATCAAGAGTTTATCCATAACAGCTTCACCGGCATTATCGGCAAGGATTAAAAGTGAATTTGAATTTTTAAGCTGAGATGACAATTTTTGATAACTTTCAATATGTAACGGAACGTCTTTTGTGGAAGCCGTCAGGACTTTTTTTAAATGATTTTCCGGGTTGCCGGATAACATGACATCTATGGTATTCCCGAAAATTGAAAGTTTTACAGCTTCCAAAACCGCATCATCACAATCTAAAACATGATGTTTTAATTGATCATAAATTGATAATAATTGTGAATTTGCTTTTTCTTTAATCGTGATAAAAGGATCTGCCACATCTGTTTTATCAATTAATTTTATCAATATTTTTTCAACCAGCTCTGCACTTGTAATGTCCCAGATATCATTTTGCGTCATTATAGATTTAACAAATTCATGATAAATCTCTCTGAGTTTATAAGGCTCAAGGTTAAGGGACCGCAAACCATTTAAACTCATTTTTAATATACATGGAATGCATTCTTCCTCTACTTCCATTTTATTTGCTCCAATTAAAATAAGAAAAATTCCACAGCATCGGATCATTATCCGGTATCCTTTGTCAGATATAATGGTTTTACCCCGGCTGATGCCAAGGGCGATAAGGATATACCAGCCATAATCTGCTGCAATGTGACCCAGAAAGAATGCGACAAGTCCGGGAACTCCAAAGCGTCTGGCCGTAGCCATATAGCCAAAACCAATGGTCACCCACCATAGAATCCAGTAAGGGTTGGCAAGACTGCCGACGATTCCAAGAATCACGGGATGGTTGAAATGCCTCTGGCTGTCTGAAACTGTCTCCTGGCACAGGGACAGGGTGGATGCTTTGCGCACCATATCTCCCCCCATGCCCAGCAAAATAATTCCGCCCAGAAGGGATATTGTGCCGATTATCGGGGGAGCCTTGAGATACGGCCCCAGCCCCATAATAATCACCACCACCAGAAGAAGTTCAAGAAAGGCATGACCTGTGATAAGCAGGGGGCCGGCCCAGGCACCCCTCCGGGCCGCTTCAGCTATAGTTATGGTTAAAAGTGGTCCGGGCATCAGTGCACCGGACAGGGCTAAACTGAAAGATGTCCCGGCAATACCGAGAATGGCAAATAATGAATAATCCACTTGTGGATTCCTCTTTACTATCGGTTTATAAGTAAATATTTCTTTTGGATTGAATCCAATTTTTTTTTAATTTTATCAGCAAGGCTTTTCTGCCTCGTGTTTCGGTAGCCGTGTTGCCAGAATTGCACCCAGTAAAGAAATGCAGCACGCCAGAATAAACGATGAAGTAAACGAGTGAGTTCGATCTGCTAAATACCCTCCCACCACAGGCCCCAGTGCCTGGCCGATTCCGAAAAACAGTGTGATGAAACCCAGGCAGGCCGGAGCAAGGCGTGCGCCCACATAATCCCCTGCTGCGGCAGCCGTGATCGTAGGGACACTCCAGGCGCTGAGACCAAACACCACGGCGGACAAGTATATCCCTGCCTTGGCTGAGGTCAGGGCGAAAATTATATAGGAAAAAGCCAGAACACCGTATGCCAGAGCTGTTGCTCTGGGTCTGCCGATACGGTCGGAGATACCACCCCAGATCAGTCCGCAGAAAATACTGAACCCCCCTACCAGCGCCCACAGACCACCGGCTTCCCCTGCTGTAAGTCCCTGCTCTTTTATCAGGTAGGCCACAAAAAAAGTGGTATAAATGATGTATGAAAACCCGTACATGAGATATACTAACCCCAGGTACCACACGCGCCCCTTGCGGTAGACGCTGCCCCACTGGAGCATACTATGCTTTGTTTCTTTTGAAATTGTAGCAGGGGCAGGAGATCCGGAGGTACCGGCTCCAATGGGTAAAAGCCCCATGTCTGCAGGCCGGCTTCTGAGCAGCAGGACTGCTGCGATGGAGATCAGGAATACGGCTCCTCCCAGGGAATACCACGCATAGCGCCACCCCTGGGAACCGGAAGTGTTGAGAATGGCAGGAACAGTAATCCCGGCGATCATGGTCCCGGCACCGATACCCGCTGTAACAATTCCGGTTGCAAGCCCCCGAAGCCGGGCTGAGAACCAGACCGCACCCAGAGCCATGGCCGGTACATAGGCTGCCCCGTTACCAATTCCCGTCAATGTTCGCATGGCCAGGGCAAACCCGAAAGAGTGGACAAACCCCATGCCGGCCAATGTCAGACTCATGAGGACCAGAGCCAGTGCGATGATGCGGCGGGGTCCGAAGCGTGCTGCAAGCAATCCTCCCACGATTGCCATAAACAGGTAACCCACAAAGTTTCCCATCTCAAGAAGACCCAGTTCGGTATATGTAAACTGAAGTCCATCCTTCATCGCCGGAAGCAGCAGCGTGTATGACATTCTGCCGAATCCATGGGCACCAATGGTTACCAGAAGCCCTGTGAAGATAACTACCCAACCGTAATGGAACCGTTTTTTAGCCATCGCTTGCCACCTCCAATTTTTTTAAAATTTCATCAAAAATTACACGCTCATGGTCAGAGAGTCGTAAAAGGAATAGTTGATTCGTTTCATTGTAAATCTGTGTGAGATTATTTTGTAATAACCGCGCCTTTTCAGTTAGGTGCACAGTCAAAGCCCGGCGGTCGTCAGGGCTTGCTAAACGGGTCACAAGCCCATCCCGTTCCAGTCGATCCAGAATTCCGGTCAGCGTAGATTTGTCCAGGGCGACCTTCTCTGCCAGCCGGGTAATAAGGATGTCATCTGACTCATAGAGGGCAATCAACAAAAAAAATTGAGGCTGTGAGAGACCGTATTGAGAGAGACGATTTCGGTACACCCGGGTCATCTGTCGGGAAACCCTGCCTATTGAAAAACAAATACATTCCTGAAAAAGCATAAAGATTCCTCCGTATAAGAAGTTCATTCCCTTTAAACGTACACATATAATTTGTGTACGTATTATATGTGTTTATACTCTGTCAAGAAAAAACAAGAATATTTCATATCTATTGGTACTATTCCTGTTCTGACAAAACCATCAAAGCATCTACAGCCACTGGTTTCCCTTTACAGATCATCAACGGATTGATATCAATTTCCTTTATCATCGGGACCTCACACCCCAATTGACCTAGTTTGACAAGAATTTTGGCAAGAGCATTTCTATCAACGGCACCTGCCCCGCGAAAACCGTTAAGAAGTTTCTGGGTTTTCAATCTATCAATCAGTTCCAGGGCCTGCGTATGC
>JAFCZY010000046.1 GCA_019314105.1 Deltaproteobacteria bacterium | reverse complement strand
ACCATTAATGTGGAGCTGATTAACCCCATAGCCATGGAAAAAGAGCTCAGGTTTGCCATCAGAGAAGGTGGCCGTACTGTTGGTGCCGGTGTTATCGGTGAAATTGTAGAATAAATTTAGGAAGATCATGTTGAAAACTAAAATTAGGATCAGGCTTAAAGCCTATGATCATAAACTTCTTGATCAGTCTTCAGTAGATATCGTTGATACTGCAAGGAAAAGCGGGGCCAAAATCGTTGGACCGGTACCACTCCCGACACGTATCAACAAATTTACTGTATTGCGTTCTCCCCATGTGAACAAAAAATCACGTGAACAATTTGAGATCAGAACGCATAAAAGGATGATGGATATTCTGGAACCCACCCAACAGACAGTTGATGCGTTGATGAAACTTGATCTTTCGCCGGGCGTTGACGTGGAAATTAAATTATAGTTCAATAGCAGGAACCAAATTATGAGCGCATTACTTGGAAAAAAAATCGGAATGACCAATGTGTTTTCCTCAGATGGAAAGCTTATTCCGGTTACTGTTGTGCAGGTTGGCCCCTGTGTTGTCACCCAGGTTAAAACCAAAGAAACCGATGGGTATAACGCACTTCAGCTTGGGTTTGATGAAAAATCGCTTGAAAAACTGAATAAACCCATGGCAGGGCATTTGAAAAAGAATAGCGATAAAGGATTCCGTGTTTTACGGGAATTTAGAACCGATGACCTTGCAGATGTTGAAGCCGGCGCTACCATAGGAATTGATGTGTTTGCCGTAGGTGATAAAGTAAATATTTCCGGAATTTCTAAAGGGCGCGGTTTTCAGGGTACAATTAAAAGACACGGTTTCAGTCGCGGGCCCGAGACACATGGGAGCAGGAATCACAGAGCACCCGGTTCTATCGGAAACAGTGCCTGGCCTGGAAAAGTTTTTAAAGGAAAGAAACTTCCTGGCCACATGGGTACAAACAGAGAGACTGTAAAGAATCTCACAATTATAGATATTAAGCATGAAGATAACCTCCTGTTGGTAAAAGGCGCAGTGCCGGGTTTTAAAACAGGAATATTGGAAGTACGAAAGACTGTTAAATAGACGTGAGATAACGAGATCTGAATTTTTTTTCAAATCTTATTACTTAATTCTCAAATCTAAATATTAGATTAAAATGCGGCTATGGGTATTGCAATATTTTCGCAGTGATGCATAGCTGATCAAAATTTATGAGGAAGAATATGGCTGCTGTAGATGTATTAAACAGTACAGGTAAAAAAGTGTCTGAGACTCAGCTCCCTGACGAGGTTTTCAACACACCCATTAAAATAAGTGTTCTTCACGAGGTTGTTAGATACCAGCTCGTTGCAAAACGGGAAGGAACGGCTGCGTGTAAAACCAGGGGTATGGTGAAAGGCAGTACCAAAAAGCTTTTCAGGCAGAAAGGAACCGGTAATGCTCGTGCCGGTAGTGTAAAATCACCTTTAAGAAAGGGTGGTGGCGTAATTTTTGGACCCTCTCAGCGATCCTATGCGATAAAAGTGCCTAAAAAGGTCAGAAAACTTGCGTTGAAAATGGCATTAAGTTCTAAGGTGGAAGATAATACCATTTATGTCATTGATGATTTCACCCTCGAAGCCGTTAAGACCAGAGAATTTGCTAATGTACTCAAAAATTTAGCGCTTTCAGATCTGTTAATTGTTTCTGATGCAGAAGATACAAATCTTTTGCTTTCCTCCAGAAACATTCCGGACGTTAAAGTGATAAAAACTGAGGGTCTGAATGTATATGATATTTTAAAGTTTAAAAACCTTCTTCTAGTAGAATCTACTATCAATACTATCAAGGGGAGGTTAAGCTAAGATGGAACAATACGATATTATCAGGGGCCCTGTGGTTACTGAAAAAACAACTCTTCAAAAAGAATTGCACAATCAGGTGACATTTAAAGTCGACAAAAGAGCCAATCGGGTTGAAATCAAAAATGCTGTTGAGAAAAATTTCAATACCAGGGTTAAACAGGTTCGGACTGTACAGGTAAAGGGAAAAGTGAAACAGCGTGGCAGAATTGTCGGCAAAAGAAAAGACTGGAAAAAAGCGATAGTCACATTGATGCCAGGACAACGAATTGATTTTTTTGAAGGTGTTTAATAAAGAGGTTATACATGTCAACAATAATTAAGACAAAACCGACATCTCCCGGAAGACGGTCTCAGGAATACCTTTCTTTTGAAGAAATTACCAAAACTAAGCCTGAGAAACGACTGACAAAAAACTTAAACAAACGTGCCGGTCGTAACTCTTACGGAAGAATTACGGTAAGACATAGGGGTGGCGGAGCAAAAAAGAAATATCGCATTATTGATTTTAGAAGAGATAAAGAAGGTATTCCAGCGAAGGTATCAGCCATTGAATATGATCCCAACAGGAGTGCCAGGATTGCTCTTCTGGTTTATGCCGACGGTGAAAAAAGATATATTTTGGCACCGCTGGATATAAAAGTGGGGGATATTCTGGAAACGGGGCCGGGAGCTGATATTAAACCGGGCAACTGTATGTCCCTTGAAAATATTCCTACGGGTACAAGGATTCATAATATTGAATTGAAGCAAAACAAGGGTGGCCAGATCGTCAGAAGCGCTGGTGGCTATGCACGGCTTATGGCAAAAGAAGGCAGTTATGCTCAGGTTCTTTTGCCTTCAGGTGAGGTGAGAATGATTCACCTGAAATGTAAAGCAACTGTCGGCAGAGTGGGGAATGAAAAACATGGTGATGTGAAGATTGGTAAAGCCGGTCGGTCTCGATGGATGGGAAGACGTCCGTCTGTCCGTGGTGTTGCCATGAATCCGGTTGATCATCCCATGGGTGGTGGTGAAGGAAGATCTTCAGGCGGCAGGCAGCCTTGTACACCTTGGGGTGTGCCGACAAAAGGCAAGCGAACCAGAAAGAGCAACAGAACCGATCAGTATATTGTTAAAAGAAGAGCTAAGAGAAAATAAATACCAAGAAATAAATAGGTTGAATTATGCCAAGATCATTAAAAAAAGGACCCTACATTGCACCCCATCTTTTAAAGAAAGTTTTGGGAGCAACTAAATCCAAAAGCAACAAAGTTATCAAAACCTGGTCACGTAGATCCACTATATTCCCGGAAATGGTTGGTATCACATTTGCTGTACATAACGGTAAAAAATTCATACCGGTTTTTGTTTCAGAAAATATGGTTGGTCATAAGCTTGGTGAGTTTTCACCTACTAGAACATTTTGGGGTCATGCAGGAGATAAAAGATCCAAGAGGTAATTTCTTGCCTGATGGATTCTGATTAAAGGATATTGATATGGAAGTTAAAGCCACTACAAGATATACAAGGATTTCACCATTTAAGCTTCGGTTGCCCATTAATGAAGTAAAAGGCAAAAATGCCGGACAGGCTCTGACGCTTTTAAAGTTTATGCCGCTCAAAGCAGCAGGGATTATTTATAAAACCTTGCAGTCAGCTATTGCTAATGCTGAGCATAACAATGAGATTGATGTGGATAAGCTGGTTGTCAAAAATATAATTGTTGATCATGGTCCTACCATGAAGCGGTTCAGACCAAGAGCCAGGGGAAGGGCAAGCAGAATTTTGAAAAGAAGCAGTCATTTAACTATAATTGTTGAAGAAACTGACAAATAGGAGGAGATAAGCTTGGGTCAGAAAGTACATCCAACCGGATTTAGATTAGGTATCATCAGGACTTGGGATTCCAGATGGTATGCGGACAAAGAATATGCCTCTTTTGTTGAAGAAGATTTCAAAGTCCGGAAATTTTTGAAAAAGAAACTCTTTCATGCGGGTATTTCAAAAATAGAAATAGAACGGTTTTCCAAACAGATTCGACTGAGAGTGTTTGCAGCAAGGCCTGGTATCATTATCGGGAAAAAAGGCTCAGAGATTGCATTGCTTAAGCAGGAACTTGAAAAAATGCTTGATCCTGCGGTGCTGATCGATATCAAAGAAGTCAGACGTCCTGAAATTGAGGCTCAGCTAGTTGCAGAGAATATTGCGCTCCAACTGGAAAGAAGGATTGCTTTCAGAAGGGCGATGAAACGTAGTGTGTCTTCTGCCATGCGATTTGGAGCAAAAGGAATTAAAATTATTTGTGCCGGTCGTCTTGGGGGTGCTGAAATGGCAAGAACGGAGTGGTACAAAGAAGGTCGCATCCCTCTTCATACCTTAAGGGCCGATGTCGATTATGGCTTTACTGAAGCAAAAACCACATACGGGCTTATTGGGATTAAAACCTTTATTTTTAAGGGTGAAGTATTAAATCCTGGTGAACAGGCGTTGGCTAAATAGAGGCGACCAAGAGAGATAAGATTGGGAGAAATTAAGAAATGCTTAGTCCAAAAAATGTAAAATTCCGTAAAGAGTTTCGTGGCAGAACAAAAGGATCACCTGCAAAGGGTAATACCTTAAGCTTTGGTGACTTTGGCCTCCAGGCAACTGAATGCGGCTACGTAAGTGCAAGACAGATTGAGGCAGCAAGGGTGGCGTTAACCCGTCATGCAAAAAGAGCCGGGAAAAGCTGGATCAGATTTTTTCCGGATCACCCGGTGACAAAAAAACCGGCAGAAGTCAGAATGGGTAAGGGTAAGGGTGCCACAGATGCTTGGGTTGCCAGAGTGAAACCGGGCAAGATTCTTTATGAGATGGAAGGTATCACAAGAGAGGTTGCCAAAGAGGCCATGAGATTAGCTGCCAGAAAACTTTCTGTGAAAACCCGTTTTGTGGAAAGGAGCTAAGTAAATTATGAAAGATAGTAAAATAAAGCCGGATGAAATTAGAGAGATGGGAGCAGATCAGATGAAAGAAAAGCTTGGTGAATTGAAAAAAGAGCTTTTTAATCTTCGCTTTCAGAACGATGTTGGGCAGCTTGAGAATACATCGACACTTTCAAATATTAAAAAAGATATTGCAAAATTTTACACAATATCTAAGGAAATGAACATAAACATAGGCTAATTTACAAAGATATTACTATGGAAAATATTCAAAAAAATAAAAGAGAGTTGATAGGTCTTATTGTATCAGATAAAATGAATAAATCGGTAGTCGTTCGGATCGAAAGATTTGTTCAGCACAAGGTTTATAAAAAATTCATGAAACGGTATAAAAAATACCATGCTCATGATGAGAAAAATGAATGCAGAATCGGTGATAGTGTTAAAATCATTGAGACAAGACCTTTGAGCAAGCTTAAACGGTTCAGAATCAGTGAAATCGTTAAAAAAGCGGTTTGATTAAAGGAGTTGAGAAATGATTCAGAGTGAAACAAGATTAACTGTCGCAGACAACTCCGGTGCAAAGGAATTGTACTGCATCAAGGTACTTGGCGGATCCAAAAGACGATATGCCAGCATAGGTGATATTATCACTTGCTCCGTTAAAGAAGCAATCCCCAATGCAAAAGTAAGGAAGGGTGACATTGTTCAGGCGGTGATTGTCAGAACCAAAAAGGAAATATCCAGACTTGATGGCTCAATGATCAGATTTGATGATAACTCAGCTGTTATTTTAACAAAATCAAATGAACCGGTTGGAACACGTATTTTTGGTCCGGTGGCAAGAGAGTTAAGGGCAAAAAGATTTATGAAAATCGTCTCTCTGGCTCCTGATGTTCTTTAATTATCAGGTTATTGGAGAAAAGTTTTTATGGGAACAATGAAAATTAGAATAAAAAAAGATGATAAGGTGAAAGTACTGACCGGAAAAGATAAAGGCAAAATCGGTAAAGTGCTGAAAGTTGTTAAAAAGACCAACCGCGTCATTGTTGAGAATATTAATGTTGTTAAGGTTCATCAAAAACCAACACAGGCAAATCCACAAGGTGGTATTGTGGAGAAAACCATGCCGATTCAAATTTCTAATCTTATGGTTATGTGTAACTCATGCGTAAAACCGACGAGGATTGGGATGAAACAATTGGAAGATGGAAAACGGGTAAGAATCTGTAAAAAATGCGAACAGCAAATAGATTCTTAAGACCAAAGGCGGAGAGAATACATGTCAACCCTTAAGGAAAAATACAATAACGAGGTTGTTCCTCAGCTTAAGAAAACCTTTAATTATATAAATGAATTGCAGGTGCCTAAGCTAGAGAAAATTGTGTTAAACATGGGACTTGGAGAAGCGGTCAGAAATCCCAAGATCGTTGAACCAGCAGCCTCAGAACTGGCGTTGATCGCCGGTCAAAAAGCAGTAATTACAAGAGCTAAAAAACCGATTGCAAATTTTAAGCTTCGTGCTGACCTTCCCATCGGGTGCAAGGTTACCCTGCGCAGTGAAAAAATGTATGATTTTTTTGACAGGCTTGTGAATATCGCTTTACCACGTGTCAGGGACTTCAGAGGAATATCCGGAAAGGCTTTTGACGGCAGGGGGAATTATACCCTTGGTATCACAGAGCATATTATATTCCCTGAAATAGATTATGATAAGACCGACAATATCAAAGGTCTTAATATTACTATTGTGACAACAGCTAAAACTGATGAGGAAGGCAAAGTATTCTTGAAACTGTTGGGAATGCCTTTCAAAAATTAAGGATCTTAAGGAGGAAGGCTTGGCTAAAAAAGCTTTAATCGCAAAGGCACAAAGAAAACCTAAGTTTTCAGTGCGTGCATACAACAGATGCCCTTTATGCGGTAGACCAAGAGCATTTATTAGAAAAGCGGGTATTTGCAGAATTTGTTTCAGGAAACTTGCATCAGAAGGCAAGCTCCCTGGCGTTACCAAATCAAGTTGGTAATTGACAAATTTCAAAAAATATATCAGCGGATTTTAAGGAGATTTCAAATGGCAAGTAGTGATCCAATTGCAGACATGCTGACAATCATTCGAAATGGTGGTAAGGCAGAGTTTGCTAAAGTGGATATCCCCGGATCAAAAATTAAGTTGGAAATGGTGCGGGTGCTTAAAGAACAAGGATATATCAAAGATTTTAAATTTCTTGAGAATGAGACACAAGGGGTGATTCGTGTCTATTTAAAATATGTATCCGAAGGGCAGCCCACAATTTTTGGGATTAAAAGAGTGAGTAAACCATCTTGCAGGGTTTACAATAAATCAAAACAGATTAAGCCGGTTTTAAATGGCCTGGGAATATCTATCGTCTCAACCTCTAAAGGGTTGATGACAGATAAACAGGCTATTGAAGCGAATGTCGGTGGTGAAATTCTTTGTAACGTATGGTAGTTTTTAGGAGTAAGTTATGTCTAGAATAGGAAAACAGCCGATTCAGCTCCCGGATAAGGTCCAATTCAGCTTGAAGGGTGATATGATTTCAGTCAAAGGGCCTAAAGGTAATCTTGAACGTCAACTGCATCCGGCTATCGAAATAAGTATAAATGATGATATTGTTACTGTTAAAACAGATACCAGTAATAAAAAAAAGATGGCTTTACAAGGATTATTCAGATCCCTGATTTCCAATATGGTGTCCGGTGTTACTGTTGGATATGAGAAAAAACTTCTGCTTTCCGGTATTGGGTATCGTGCAGAAGTAAAAGGTAAGAATCTTATCCTCAACGTCGGATATTCCAACCCGGTTGAATTTGCACTTCCCGAAGGAATTTCGGCTGATGTTGAAAAGAATACACAAATTAATTTATCAGGGATTGATAAGGAAACGCTTGGCCAGGCTGCGGCAAACATAAGAGATATCAGACCACCTGAGCCGTATAAAGGCAAAGGTATTATGTATGCAGACGAAAGAATTATGAGAAAAGCGGGTAAGACTGCAGGTAAGGACTAAAAGGTGGGAATATAAAGATTATGGGAAATACATCACCAAGGCTTGAATCAAGGCTTAAAAGAAAGAAAAGAATCAGAAAAAATATTTTTGGAAACCAGGATCGCCCGAGATTAAGTGTATTCAGAAGTTCTAAGCATATTTACGCTCAAATCATTGATGATACCTGCAGCAGCACACTTGTATCTGCCTCTACCCTTGATAAGGAATTCAGAGAAAACAAGGCAGGTGGTAAAAAAGCAGAAATTGCAAAGGCAGTTGGAAACCTCGTCGGCAAGAGAGCTCTTGATAAAGGGATTAAAAAAGTAGTCCTGGACAGGAACGGATTTTTATATCATGGGCGCATTAAGGCGCTTTCAGACGGAGCCCGTGAAGCCGGATTGAATTTTTAATAAGGAGGATGACCCTTGGCAAGACAGCAGATGGAAGATAATGGATTAATTGATAAGGTTGTCAGAATCAACCGTGTTGCAAAAGTTGTAAAAGGTGGTAGAAACTTCAGCTTTAGCGCACTTGTTGTTGTCGGTGACGGTGAAGGCCAAGTTGGTTACGGTCTTGGAAAAGCAAAGGAAGTCCCCGAAGCTATTAAAAAAGGCATGGAAAAAGCAAAAAGAAATATGGTTAAAATTTCTTTGCTTAATGGGACGGTTCCTTTTCAGGTTGTCGGTAAAGCAGGTGCTGGCCGGGTATTGCTTAAACCAGCTTCCCCGGGTACCGGGTTAATTGCCGGTGGCGGGATTCGTGCAGTCCTTGAGGCAGTCGGCGTAACTGATATCCTGACAAAATGTATTGGAACACATAATACCCAGAATATTGTCCGGGCAACGATGGCAGGTCTTCAATCACTTTGTTTAAAAGAAGAAGTAGCAAAACGTCGTGGTCTTAGACCTGAAGATATATAAGAGGTTACAAAATGGCTGATAGAATTAGAATCACGCAAGTTAGAAGCACAATAGGAAGGCCTGCCAAGCATGGTCGAATTATTCGTTCTTTAGGGTTGAGAAAAATGAATCATACGGTTGAACACGCTGCTGATCCGGTTATTCTGGGGCAGGTTAAAAAAGTATCTCATCTCGTTAAAGTGGAGGAGGTGTAATATGCAGCTTCATGATTTAGCACCTGCACCAGGTTCCAGAAAAAAAAGAAAAAAAGTTGGCAGAGGTCCGGGCTCTGGAATGGGTAAAACTTCCACCCGGGGTCACAAAGGCCTGAAAGCAAGATCAGGCGGCAGTGTAAGGCCTGGGTTCGAAGGCGGTCAGATGCCGATTTATAGGAGACTCCCCAAAAGAGGTTTTTTCAATATATTTAAAACAAACAATGCGGT
>JAFCZY010000341.1 GCA_019314105.1 Deltaproteobacteria bacterium | reverse complement strand
AAGCCATGGAAACATTGCATTCGGCTTTTTTAACATTGAGTCGGATATGCTGCTGCTGGAAAAGTATTTCTTCTTTGCAGATGATTTCTGCAAGTGGCTGTGCATGATGGCAAAAGAGGATGATACGGGGCTGAAAAGGTTCCGACACCCGGTATATTATATTGCCGATCCCACTGATATCGGGGATCTGATGGGGGCTATCCACGGAATGCGGTTTACAGGATTTATTGGAAAACTGTATACGCTTTTTCCTTTTCCCGATGATCCAAAAGCATTCAAACAGAATCCAAAAGGATATCAAACCCGGAAGGTTGTTGCATCTGAGATTGAAGATGTTTCAAAAGAAAAAGAGCTTCTGTTTGAATTTTTTAAAGACAGGAAAATTAAAATTGGTCACTATCTGTTTGATAAAGCCATATTCCATGAATTAATTCGATATGTCTGGCAGGGCGGGTATCCCCGTTGGAAAGAAGAGATAAGGCCGCAATATGTAGTAGAGATGAAAGAGAGTCTTCAAAAAAGCAGCAACTCCTTCTTTAAAGGAGTATTTTCATCGGCAAAGATTTGATGTATGGTAAGATAAATGCATCCATGATCCGGAAGATGTTTGAAGAAGGAATTAGGATGCGAGAAAAGTATGGGCCTGATAATGTATTTGATTTCTCCCTTGGAAATCCTGATGTTCCGCCGCCGGCAGTTGTAAAAGAAACCTTGCTGGAGTTGATAAACAGCAAGACCATCTCCCACGGGTATATGCCCAACCCGGGATATCCCCATGTCCGGCAGGCTGTGGCGGATTATTTGAATAAAGAATACGCTGTGGGGATCACATCGGATTTGATTGTGATGACCGCGGGTGCGGCAGGGGCCTTAAATGATATATTGCGGGCGTTGTTGAATCCGGGAGAAGATATTCTTACACCGGCACCTTATTTTGTCGGATATAACCAGTATGCTTTTGTTGCCAGTGCAAATTTAAAAACGATTGCGTCATTTAAAAATTTTCATCTTGACCTTGATGCGATTGAAGGGGCTATTACTGAAAATACACGGGTTATGCTGATTAATACGCCCAATAACCCGACCGGTGCCGTGTATACAAAAGAAGAACTTTCCGGGCTGGGAAAGATCTTGGATGCCGCAAGCGAAAAATTCGGGAAACGGATTTATCTGATTTCCGATGAACCTTATAGAAAGATTGCCTATGATGTGGATGTTCCCTCTGTATTTGATGTCTATCCTCATACCATTGTACTGACGTCTTATTCCAAAGAACTTTCTCTGGCAGGCGAGAGAATCGGGTATCTTGCCATTCATCCCGAGACTGAGGATGCTGCTATGATTGCAGGAGCGGCCGGGGTGACCAATACCATGATGTATGTGAATGCGCCGGCTCTTTTCCAGCAGGTGGTGGGGAAGCTCCAGGGCGTGTCTGTTGATATTGATATTTATAAGAGACGGCGTGATATGTTCTGCAAAGGACTTTATGCGGCAGGATATGAATTTGATGTACCCCAGGGCGCAGTCTATGTATTCCCGAAAAGCCCCATTGAAAATGATGTGGAATTTGTAAATATTTTAAGCAAACAAAATATTCTTGCTGTTCCAGGCGCAGCATTTGGTGGGCCAGGTCACTTCAGGCTATCCTATGCCGTACCTGACAAAACCATTACCGGCTCTTTAGACGGATTTAAAAAGGCTTTTGAGGCTGTTTTTAATTCCATCAAACAGACTCGGTTTTTATGAATTCACCGGGATTGGCCATGAAACTTTTATAGATTTTATAATATTGTGTGTCTTCATAGTGGATGGGTTCAATCATTGAGTTATCAAAGCTGTAAATTTGGGAGTCCGGGCAGGCCATCAGGAATGGAGAATGGGTGGCAATGATAAACTGGGCATGCCCCTGGTGGCTGATTTTGATCAAAAGGTTTAAAAGTTCAATTAAAGATGCGGGGGACAAAGCTGTTTCAGGTTCATCCAGAAAGTATAGTCCCTTGAGATGATATCTTGATTGAAAATATGACATGAGCGATTGGCCATGGGATTGAGTAATCAGGGACTTTCCTCCAAAATAGTTGAGCATCTGGGCATCATTAACCGCCCATTCCTCAAGATTTTTTGCAAAATGGGAAAATATCTGAGACCCGAAAAATGAACCCGGCACCGGCCCATTTTCCCATTGAATGGAAATGGTTTTGTACAGGTCTTCTTCATAGGGGTTTCGCTCACACCTTAAATTGAATTCACTTTGCCAGATATGAATCCCGGACCTATAGGCGATGGCTTTGAGTAAAGTTGATTTACCCGTGCCGTTTTCACCGATAAAAAGTGTAACCGGGCTATTGAATCTGACCATTTCCGTGTTTTGAAATATTTTTAGATTAAAGGGATAAAAATTTAAAACCGGAAATTTTTCCGAGAGGATATTTACCTCTTTTAAATAAATCAAATTTATTTTCCTTTTCTTTCTTTGGCCTGTTCAATCAAATCAAATAAAGAAAAGACTTTTGGTTTTCCCTCGCTTAAGAAGACTTTTTTAAAGTCTTCTTTTGTCAATTTGTCTGTCAGATAGGTGTGAACATCAAAGTGGTTATACCAGCAGTCAAGGGTTTTAAAACAGGGTAACCCGTTGTTCTCAGACCGGCAATAGGAAAAATTGATCTGATGCCCAAGTCTTGGACATCGAATATTAAAGGATTCTTCAGGAGGATCGGGTAAAAGGGTGTTCGTATTTTTATTTTCAGGTGTCATCATTTGATTCCCCCGGTTTAAATTGATCTGCAGCCGTCTTTGTATTATTCAAAGACGGCTACAGATCATAGGGTTGGTTTATTTAAGTTGCCTGTTTGGGTTTGGGTAAGGATTCAATATCCTTTAGTGCATTATCAATCTGTTCCTGGGGCAGATCATGATCCGACAGCTGGCCCCGGAAATAGGAATCATAGGCAGCAAGATCCACAAGACCGTGGCCGCTCCAATTAAACAGGATGGTTTTTTCCTTGCCTTCTTCTTTGGCTTTAAGCGCTTCTCGAATGGTCATGGCAATGGCATGATTACATTCAGGTGCGCTGATATATCCTTCTGACCGGGCAAAGGTCAGGCCTGCCTCAAAGGTTTCCATCTGCTGGAGAGATTCAGGTCTGACAATGCCATCTAAAATAAGCTGGCTGACAATGGGTGACATCCCATGGTATCGTAATCCTCCTGCATGGATAGGGGCCGGTACAAAGTTGTGTCCCAGGGTATGCATGGGTAGCAAGGGCGTCATCTGGACAGTATCCCCGAAATCATAGGCAAATGGCCCCCGGGTCATGGTGGGGCAGGATGCCGGTTCCACAGCAATAATGTCAATCTCTTTTCCATTTATTTTGTCCAGGGCAAAGGGGAAGGCAAGACCGGCAAAATTACTGCCGCCGCCTGCACTGCCGATGATGACATCAGGATAGTCTCCTGCCATTTCCATCTGCTTTATGGCCTCAAGCCCGATGATGCTCTGATGGATCATGACATGATTCAATACACTGCCCAAAGCATATTTAGTATTGTCATCGGCAACCGCTTCTTCCACTGCCTCACTGATAGCCATACCAAGGCTTCCCGGACAATCCGGATCTTTTTCAAGGATACTGCGGCCTGCCCTTGTTTCAGTGCTGGGACTTGCCGTACAGTTTGCTCCCCAGGTTTCCATCATCATGCGGCGATAGGGTTTATGGTTGTAAGAGATTTTTACCATGAACACCTTGCATTCAATACCAAAAAATGCACAACACATGGCAAGGGCACTACCCCATTGGCCGGCGCCAGTCTCTGTGGTGATTTTTTTGGTGCCCGCCACCTTGTTATAATAAGCCTGTGCAAGGGCTGTGTTGGGTTTATGGCTGCCGGCTGGGCTGACCCCCTCGTTTTTAAAATAAATTTTTGCCGGTGTATCAAGGGCCTTTTCAAGATTGTACGCCCTGTATAGCGGAGAAGGACGCCATATGGCATATTTATCCAGAATTTCTTCGGGGATGTCAATCCAGCGGTCTGTACTCATTTCCTGTTCAATCAGGTTCATGGGGAAAATCGGGGCAAGATCTTCAGGCCCGCAGGGTTGTCCGGTACCGGGATGAAGCGGGGGTTCCATACCATTGGGCAGGTCTGCCATGATGTTGTACCATTTTCGCGGCATGTCTTGTTCGGTTAATACATACTTTTTCATAGGCCCTCCTTGTTCGTGGTTTAAATTTTGGGTTAAAAACACGTTGAAATATAAAAACATATTCATTGAATATGGTATGCCTATAAATTGAGCAGGTTTGGTGTACTTTCAATTTTTTATGAGAATAAACGTACTTTCAATTTTTTATGAGAATAAACGGGTCAAGTCAAGCATTAAATTCACCGTCATAGTCCGATTAAAAAAAGCAATATTTCTTGACACGTTTTTTAAAGAGTGATAAAGATCGCTTTGTTCAAAAAGAAATGCTCGGGGCGTAGCGCAGTCTGGTAGCGCACTTGTCTGGGGGACAAGTGGTCGCTGGTTCAAATCCAGCCGTCCCGACCACATCATCTTCAATTCTTTTCTTTCGCCTTGACTTTCTGAATTATATCGAATAGTCAAATTAATATATTTTGTTTTGAGAACTTTGGAACATTATAAAGGAAAAATTATTATAGAATTATAAATTAGCAAAGAGTGGCCAAATAAACCTTCAAAGGTTGCGTTACACCTATAAATATGATCAGGAGGGAACGAATCGATGAAATTGGACAGGTTGGTGTTGTTAATTGTATTCATGGTTTTGCTCATTCCTTTTACACATGCTACAGCAAAAGACCATTCTGATGAAAAAAATTATACCACGCTTGAAGCTACGGACCATTCCGACGTCGCTTCGGATCAGGCACATGGCCATGTGAACCTGGGAGAGACGTTGCCGCTGTACACCTGTATTCCCTTTGCATGCATGTTGTTGTCCATTGCCTTACTTCCGCTTATCGCCGGTAATATCTGGCACCATCATTTTGGTAAGATTTCCGCCTTCTGGGCAGCCAGTCTTGCCCTGCCGTTTGTCTATGTCTATAAAGGCATTGCACTTTATGAAATTCTTCACATTATTCTGGCAGATTATGTCCCTTTTATTATTCTGTTATGGGCATTATTCACCATTTCCGGCGGTATTTTGCTGAAAGGGACATTAAGAGGGACTCCCATTGTCAATACAATTATCATCATCATTGGCACCATCCTTGCATCTTGGATGGGTACAACCGGAGCTGCCATGCTGATGATCCGGCCATTTCTTCGGGCAAATGATTATCGGAAGAATAAAACTTTTATGGTCGTTTTTTTTATTTTCCTGGTAGCCAATATCGGCGGGGCATTGACGCCTCTTGGTGATCCGCCCCTGTTTTTGGGATTTCTCCATGGGGTCAGTTTTTTCTGGACCTTTAAAATCCTCCCGCACATGCTCGTTGCATCCATTATTCTGCTGACTATTTATTTTTTCCTTGATACCTATCATTATAAAAAAGAGGGGGCAAAAGCCCCGGATGATGGAGAGAAAAAGCCGTTACGGCTGGTAGGGACCTATAATTTTATTTTTCTTGGAGGCGTAGTGGGTGCCGTTTTAATGAGTGGTATCCTGAATTTGGGAGAAGTCTCAACATTCGGTGTACACAGAGCAATCCAGGATTGGCTCAGGGATGGACTTCTCATTGCTTTTGGGATCGGTTCTCTTCTGGCGACACCAAGGGTTCTCAGAGAAGAAAATGAATTTTCATGGTTTCCGATAATAGAAGTGGCGTATCTTTTCATTGGAATTTTTATTACCATGATTCCGTGTCTGCTATTGCTTAAAGACCTTTTTTAATACAGCCCTTGGCAGTTTTTATTCCAATATGCCGGAAAGCAGTGCCGTTCCTTTGTTAATGACGGAAAATGCGATCTATCTTAAGGCGATTTCAACGGGAGCTGTTTTTTTTGGTGCCTGTAGTTATATTGGTAATGCACCCAATTTTATGGTTAGATCCATAGCATCGGAGACAGGAACACAAATGCCCAGTTTTTTTGGATACATTTTGAAATATTCTTTGGTTTTTTTAATTCCAACCTTTGTTATTGTAAGCTTTATTTTCTTTTAATATACTTGGTTTTAGAGGAGTTGATGCCTTGAAGAGGAGAGACACAAGTCAATGAATATTGATCTTAAGGGATTAAAGATAGCCATTATCGGTGGAAATAGTCCGTGTAAACAAATTCTTGAAATATTGCTGGGGCCCGGATTAAAAGAGCTGGACATCCAGGTTCTGGTGGTTGCAGATACGTTGACCCAGATTGAAGGGATCAAATATGCCCGGGAGAAAGGCGTGTTTACAACCATGGATTATGATGACGTTTGTAAGCTTTCCGGTATGGATGTCATTTTAAAATTAAAAAATGATGAGATATTGAGCTGTATTTTAGAAAAGGTGAATACGGAACATGTCAGTATTATCGATCTTGATACTTACAGGGCTATGTCATTCCTGAATTTTCTAAAAGAAGAAGAAGAAAAAATTAAGATTAAAAGAAGACTTCAGACAGAAGAAATCGACAAGAAGAAAATTGTACGGTTGTTTGATCAGTTTAGCACTACCATTCAAGAGAATGCACAAAAAGAGAATCAATACCTGAAAGTGGAAAGAGAAGACCTGCTTGAAATGGAAAAAGAGCTTTCTCAAATTATTCAGGGCAGTATGATTCCAACCTTTATTATCAACAATGAGCATATTATTACGCATTGGAACAGGGCCTGTGAAAAATTGACAGGACAAAATGCATACGAACTGGTGGGAACAGACCGGCAGTGGGTGCCTTTCCGGTCTGCCAAGAGACCCACCATGGCAGATGTCATTGTGGGTAGAATGTCTGAAGAGGAGGTATCAAAATATTATGGTTCATCCTGGAGAAAATCACATCTGATTAACGAGGCGTATGAAGCGGAAGAGTTTTTTTCTCATATGGGAGAAAAGGGTAAATGGGTTTTTTTTACAGCGGCACCCATAAAATCTCCGGATGGCAGGATAATGGGTGCCATAGAGACATTAAAAGATATCACAGAAGATAAAAAAGCACAGGAAGAACTGGAACTGCAGGACAAAGAGATTTCCACACTCTATGATAAATATAAAAAATCAGAAGAAAAATATCGGTCATTATTTAATAATAACCCAAGCCCAATTTTTATTATTGATCGACAGACTTTAGAAATTTTGGATGTGAATCACCGTGTGGAAGAAGAGTATGGATATACAAAAACAGAACTTTTAGGGTCCCCTTTTCTTGACATTGGAGACACCTCTGATGAAACCATTAAAGAAGGTCTGGAAGGGCTTTCGAAAAATGAATCTATATTGTTTACTAAGAGAAAGCATTTTAAAAAAGACAAGGCATCGTTTTTTGTAACGATTAAGGTTGTAAATGCAACTTATAGCCACAGGGATGTTTTGATCGCATCAGCAACTGATACCACCGAAAGTGTTGAAAAAGAAACCCAGCTGATTCAGGCTGGGAAATTAGCCACCTTGGGCACCATGGCAGCCGGCATGGCTCATGAAATTAATCAGCCGTTGAATGTCATACAGATTTGTGCAGATTTGATTCTGAAGATGATAAAAAAGGGTATCAGTATTCCCGACGATGAGTTGGTCGTCATGGCCAACGATATTATTGACAATGTTGCCAGGGCATCCGGTATTATCAAACATGTCAGGGATTTTGCAAGGCAATCTGAAAGGGATCTTAAAAAATTAGTGATTAATGACCCCATCAATGACGTATTCAAGGTGCTTGGACACCAGTTGACAGTTCATTCCATTAAACTCGAGGTTGATCTTGATCCTGAAATTCCGGAAATCAGAGCAGAGCATAATCGTCTGGAGCAGGTGTTTATTAATCTTGTGACCAATGCATTAATCTTGTGACCAATGCCATTGATTCCATGGATGAAAAAGAGCAAAAAGAAGATGCTCCGGTTGAAAAAATATTGAAAATCAAAACATATACTCAGGAAAACTGGGTGGTAGCAGAGGTGTCTGATACTGGTCTCGGCATGACCGATGAGGTGAAAAGAAAGATATTTGAGCCTTTCTTTACGACAAAAGAAACCGGTAAAGGGACTGGTCTTGGAATCAGTATCAGTTTTGGAATTATTAAAGATTATGGTGGAACCATTGATATACTCAGCGAGCATGGTAAAGGTGCTACCTTTATTATCAAGTTTTCAGCAATTGAA
>JAFCZY010000045.1 GCA_019314105.1 Deltaproteobacteria bacterium | reverse complement strand
GTCTGTGAATTCACAAACAGGGACACTAAAATGCTGCCATGTGCCGATAAAGTCCATGTATCGGATATCAACAATTTTGACATCGTTTTCTTTTACCATTGCAATTACATCTTTGGGTGTCATTATAATTCCTTTTTTATGGGGGTGTATTAATGTATGTTAAAGTGCATCTGTTCCTGTCTCACCGGTTCTTACCCGGATGACCTGTTCAACAGACGACACAAAAATTTTTCCATCACCGATTTTTCCGCTTTTGGCAGCGTTCCTGACAGTTTCGACAGTTTCATCTGCTCTTTCATCACTGACAACGATTTCAACTTTTATTTTGGGTACAAAGTCCACAACATATTCTGCGCCTCTGTATATTTCCTTATGCCCCTTTTGCCGGCCATACCCGTTAACTTCCGTCACCGTCATTCCATAGATACCGATTTCGCTTAGGGCTTCTTTTACATCATCCAGTTTGAATGGTTTCAAGATTGCTTCAATTTTTTTCATTATTAACCTCCTTTGAATATATTTGTGGCAGACTTTTTAAAATCGCATTTTTGATTTGCTTAAGTCCTTGTTCAGTTTCAATTTTTGCATCATTTTCAAGGCTTCTGACATAAAAAATATCAATTACCTGGTCAACTTTTGTGGCGACCATGGCCACATCAACATTTGTATGACTCCGGTATAATGCATTGGTAATGGAAAATAAAAGCCCTGGAAAATCATAGGTAAATACTTCAACAATAGTGAAAAAGCTGGATGTTTCATTATCGAAGCGGATGGTATTGGGTTTAGGAATTTTACCGGATGATACCTGAATTGTTCTGGGTATTTTAGATAGGGCGTTATCCAGGAAATGGTCGTTGCTAATGGCATGGATCAGATCGGTTTCCGCCTTTTTCCATTTTTCTGTTTCAAAAATTCTGTCTTTAGGCGGATTGACCTTGAAAATATCCAACACATGTTCCTCCCCAAGCGAATAAGCCTGGGAAGCAACAATATCAAGGTTATTCAGAAAGAAAACGCCTGCTATTTTTGAATAAAATCCGGGTTTATTTTTCCCGCAAATGGATACGGTACGTATATCAGAGTCCTTTTCTTTTGATATTTGCCAGATAAAGTCGTTGGCCTTAAGATTCCGGTAAAGGTTTATATGGTCAACAATGTTTTGTGCGGGAATATAAACCAGGTATCTTCGGGACATTGATTCAAGCTGTTTATTTATTTCATCCTCGCGCCATCGGTTTTTTAACAGTCTTAGAACATCATTTTTCTTTTTGTCGATGAGCCGCTGGGTTTTTTTTGATGCCAGATCTCCTTTTTTAAGAATGCCCATTGTTTTTAAAAAGAGATCTCTTAAAAGGTTTTGAGTCCATTCATTCCATGCTTTGGGACCGGTTGCCCTGGAATCTGCTATGGTAAGAAGATAGAGCATTCTCAGCAATCTGATTTTTCCAATTTTATTGGCCATATAGACAGCGGTTTCTTCATTACAGATATCTCTTCTGGTTGCAGTTTTTACAAGAATCAGATGGTTTTCAATTAAAAAAACAGCATCTTCGATTTGTGTTGAATTGAAGCCAAATCGTTTCAAAATAGGCTTTGCTATTTTCGCCCCTGTTTTTGAGTGTTCTTTTGCCGGGTTTGATTTGCCGATATCATGGAGAAGGGCCGCGAAAAGCAAGATATTTTTATTACGCACTTCCTTGAATACGGAATGATAAAGGGTCTCCATGGGTGAGTTGCCGGGTCCTTTGAAATTGTTAATGATCTGAACGCATCGAATGGAGTGTTTATCCACCGGAAACCGGTGATAATGATTGTACTGAATTTTGTTCACAATGGCAGAAAATTCCGGGATAAATTTTTCCAGAATACCGGTTGCCAGCATAACATTAAGAACATTGAATTCCCAGTAAGACAGGGAAAGGATTCTTTTAAATATTTTAATGCAGGCATGGTTTTTTTTGATATCACCATCCACAAGATGTAAAAACTCACTGACAATTCTTCTGGCTTCAATGGATAAGGGAATTTTTCTTAGTCCGCTTTCAAGAAAAATTTTTAATAAAAGATCCGGTTTTTGCAGGATAGCCACAGTGTTGATAAAATAGAGTCTTCTTTTTTTAATCACTAGCCCGTCTGTTTTTGTAGGGCGAGGTTCAGAAGTCCCTTTTTTAATGCGGATAGTTCCAAGGATATCTTCAAAGGTGATTTGATTGATTTGTTTTAAAAAATCCATCCGAGTGTGAAGGTTACCCAAAAAATGTTCAACTCCCGGTTGTCGATTTTTTGATCGATACCCTAAAAGACCGGCCAGTTCCATCTGGTATTCAAAATGAAGCGTGTCGCATTTTCTTTTTGTGATATGATGCAGGAAATTTCTGATTTTCCAAATATCATTCAGGGATTCTTCCAGGGATAAATATTCGAAATTTGATAAGAATCCATAGTATTCCAGGTCTCTTCTGGTTTTGATATTGGATTTTATTTTTGCATACCATAAAAGCGTATGGTAATCCCGAAGGCCACCGAATCCGGATTTTAAGTCTGGGGCAATAAGATAAGTAGAATCCCCAAAGTCAAAATGTCTTTTTTCACCATGTTCGAACAGATAGTTAAGTGTGTCCTTCAAGTGTCTGGTAGATAAATCCGACCTGAATTTTTCTATAAAGGATGTGTAAATCAATGATGCGCCGCAAACAAATCTGGCATCCAGCATGGTGGTTAAAATATCAAACCGTTCAAAGGCCATCTCAAGACATTCGTTGATATTTCTAACCGCATACCCGACTTCAAACCGGGCATCCCACAGGGGGTAAAGAAGTTCCTGTACAAAGGCTTCAACTTCGGGAGGAACGCTTTTTTCAAACAGGATTAAAAGATCGATATCAGAATGAATGCACTGCTCTTTTCTACCATACCCTCCCAGAGCGATGATAGCAAAGGGGGTTCCGGCAATCGTCATTTTTTTTGCAGCAATGCTTTTTTCAAATATTGAAAAAAAGTATTCATCTATAACAGATGCATGTTTTTCAAGAAACTCAGGTCCATCCCCGCAAAGAAATTGTTTTATCAAGGCCTCTCGTTTTTTGATTAATATGTCTGTGTTTGTTTTATCCATATCTGTTTTACCCTTATTTATTTTAACATAAGCAATGGTCGTGCCAGATCAGGCATGGTCTGGCATTTATTAAGAGGTATTAAAAATATGAGCGAAAAATTATTATATATAAAAGATTTATCACAAAAATGTTATAAACAATGGAAAATAAATTTCATTTTTGTAATTTAATGAATGAATGCCAAAATTAAAGCAAGCCCGAGTTGAAAAATTATAAAAGGAAGATATAATCAGGAAAGGTTGCTGCAGCCACGTTTTTATCTAAAGGCGGCTGCAATGAATGATATAATAATTAGTCTTTTTCGATTTTTTCCGGTTCGTCTTCTTTGTCTTCAATTTTAGGCTCTTTGGTTCCTTTTTTGAAGTTTCTTATTCCTTTGCCCAGGCCGGCCCCGATTTCAGGAAGTTTTCCTGCGCCGAATATAATAAGGATAATTACAAGAATGATTATCAGTTCCGGCATTCCTAACCCACCAATCATAGCATGCTCCTAAAATTTGTATCATATGGTTGTTAAATTAAAATTATTAGCACCAAGTTATTAAAATGTCAATCTTTTAGAATTTTTTCAAAAGCGGCTTAGAGTTACGTTTTTGTAATATGTTTTTACGCAGGCAGTTTTCAAAAAAAGCTTGTTAAACGCTATTTTGTGATTATTATTATCATCAAAATTTATGTAAAACTTAAAACGGAAACCATATATGGAGATTCGGTATGTATCAGGAATCGAATAATGAATTTCAGGGCGCAAAAAAATATGTCCTGGATCAGGAACTTGCCTCAATTGTTAATATATCAATGAAACTTGAGATGCCGCTGCTTCTCAAAGGAGAGCCTGGAACCGGTAAAACCATGCTGGCCCATGCCATTGTAGAAAATTTGAATATGCCTTTAATCGTCCTTAATGTTAAATCCAGCATGAAACTGATTGAGGCATTATATCAATATGATACCCTGACCCGTTTAAATGATTCCAGGTTCGGGGATTCCAAAAGGGATGTCAGTAATATTGATGAGTATATCAAAATGGGGAAGATTGGCCAGGCGTTTTGTTCAGACAAAAGAACTGTGCTGTTGATTGATGAAATTGACAAGGCAGATACGGATTTTCAGGATGATATGCTGGATGTTCTTGACCAGATGCAGTTTGATATCATTGAAACCGATAAAACTATTAAAGCCAGACACAGGCCGGTTATCATTATTACCTCCAATGCTAAAAAAGATCTTTCCGATCCTTTTTTAGGCAGATGTAATTTCCACCATATTGCCTTTCCCGACCCCAAAATGATGAGAAAGATCATCAATGTTCATTTTGAAGACATTGATTCAACGCTTGCCCAGAATGCCATTGACGCATTTTACAGCATGCGGGAGATAGATTCTATTGAGAAGAAACCGGCTACAAGGGAATTGATCAACTGGATCAGAGCATTGAAGGCAGATCCTGATTTCAGGGCAAAGAATCTTATTAAAGGGAATCTTCCATTTCTAGGGGTCTTGTTTAAAAAGAGTCCTGACTATGAAAGAGCAGCAAATATAACATCAAGAAGACGAATGTTTTAATGGCCGGTGAATAGATGTTTGTAAAATTTTTCTATACGTTAAAAGAGATCGGGATACCGGTATCTCCCACATCTTTTCTCACGTTGCAAAAGGCGCTGCACCAGGGGATCATTAACAATCTGGATGATTTTTATACCTGTGCCAGAGCCATCCTTGTCAAAAGCGAACGGTATTTTGATTTATATGATCAGGTATTTGTTCACCATTTTGAAGGAGTGCCGCTGCCTGAAAATGACGGGTTTGAAATTGATGAAATTGCCCGTGGCATGCTGGATGAATGGCTTAAAAATCCAAAAATGATGGCGGACGCGCTGGGGGTTGATGAAGAGCAACTCAAGAAGATGTCGCCGGACGAATTGATTGAATATTTTAAGGAACGGCTCAAAGATCAGGACGGACAACATCATGGCGGCTATAAATGGATCGGAACCGGTGGATATTCTCCGGTTGGCCATTCCGGCTACCATCCGGGCGGGATGCGGGTTGGGGGAGAATCGGGAAATAAATCTGCGGTAAAGGTGGCCAATGAACGCCGGTATAAAGATTATTCAACATCAGGGCCTTTAACTCAGGCGCAAATCGGTGAGGCACTCAAACGCTTGAGAAACATGATCCCTACCGGACCAAAAGATATGATCAATATTGATGAAACCATCAAAGAGACCCTGAGAAATGCCGGTGAAATTGAGCTGATGTTTGACAGGACGTTAAAGGACAGGCTCAAGATTATTCTGGTCATTGATAATGGCGGCTGGTCAATGGATCCCTATATCCAGGCAGTTCAAACCCTTTTTGATTACGCAGGGGCTCAGTTCAAGGAAGTCAAAACCTATTTTTTCCATAACACGATCTATGATTATCTCTGGGAAGACCCGGCCCGGTATAAGAAACCCAGGAATATTATTGAATTTTCACGGCTTGATCCTGATACAAGGCTGATTATTGTCGGGGATGCCAGTATGGCACCCTATGAACTCATGGCCCATGACGGCTCCATTCATATCTCGGAAAGAAGCGGCCGATCCAGCATAGATCAGCTCAATTTTTTGGCCCAAACCTTTTCACATTCCGTCTGGTTGAATCCTGTTTCAGAAACCATGTGGGGATACACACACACCATTATAGCCATCTCAAAAATTTTTTCCATGTATGAATTATCCCTGGACGGCCTTGAAAAAGCCGTGGCCAAACTCATGAACAAAAACTGATGACTTGACACTGCAGACAACCCGGTTAAAAAAACAACCTGATTAAAAGTCAACCCTATAAAGTGTATTGGTATTGTTAAATATGGTTTGCGACAGGTTTTCCGGATCAGCATTTCTAATCTCGGCAAGTCTCAGCAGGACTGATTTTACAAAACAAGGTTCATTGCGTCGGGTTTTATTCTTTTGAGGGGCGGGTGTAAGGTACGGGGCATCGGTTTCAATGAGTATCCGGTCTTCAGGAATAAGCGGTGCAATCTGTCTTAAATAAGCCCCTCTTTCTTTCAGGGTCAATATCCCTGTAATCCCAATATAATATCCAAGATCAAGATACTTGAACATCTCTTCTCTGGTGCCTGAAAAACAATGAACAACGCCTTTGCGGCTTTCAGGGCCTTCAGATTTTAATATATCATAAAACCTTCCCTTTGAATCGCGTTCATGGAAAATCAATGGCAGGTCAAGTGCGCCTGCAAGCTCAAGCTGGGTGATAAAACAATCTTCCTGAGCTTTGGCCGGTGAAAACATCCGGTTGTAATCAAGGCCGATCTCTCCCCAGGCCTTAACACAGGAATTTTCTCTGGCCAGACGGATCAAGGTTTCGATATTTTTTTTGGAACAATCTTTTGCATCATGGGGATGAATACCGATAGAGGTGATAATATTTTTATATGTAGTGGCTATTTTAATGGCATTTAAAGATGTGTTGATATTAACACCGACAATCATGATGCCCTGAACATTTTCGTTTTCTGCCCGCTCAATAACATCTTGAAGGTCTTTGTCATAGCAGTTGTCATCAAGATGAGAATGGGAATCAAATAATATCATTCTTATTTTTTACCTTATTTTAATGGGTTGCATTTTTACCTCAATATTTAAAAGCCTTCACTGAATGGAAGAAGCCGTTTTACGGTAACAGTGAAGGCTCAATGTAAGGAAAACTGTTCCGCAGCACTCCTTGACACAGGCAATTTATAACAGTAAATTCAGTTTCAGTCAATTAAGGACGATGCTAAGTAACCCGATTGTTAAGATATGAACGATAAGCGTAATAAAAAATTAATTATACGGCTGTTTAATGTCAGTAAGAGATTTGGAGGGAAACTTGCCTTAAAGGATATCACCCTTGATGTCGAACAGGGCGAGCTTATTTTTATTTCAGGTCCTTCAGGAGCAGGAAAGTCAACCCTGCTTAAAATATTGTATCTTGCCCAAAAAGCTTCTGAAGGGCAAATCCTGATTGACGGTATGAACCTTGCCAGAATTTCTTCTTCAAAGCTTCCTTTTTTACGGCGGCGGTTTGGGATGATATTTCAGGATTTTAAATTGATTCCCAACCGGACGGTTTATGAAAACGTAGCCCTTGTTTTGGAAGCTGCCGGGAAAAAGCCCTCTTTTATCAGAAAAAAAGTGATGCAGGTGTTAAGAAGCACAGGCATGGAGAAAAAAATTAATGCTTTGCCTCCAACACTTTCAGGAGGTGAACAGCAGCGGATTGCCGTTGCCAGAGCGGTTGTCGGGGATCCTTCCATTATTTTTGCGGATGAACCGACCGGCAGTCTGGATTCAAAGTCTGCCCAGGCGATCCTTGATTTTTTAATGGAATACCATAAAAAAGGAGCAACTGTATTGATTGTCAGTCATAATCTGCATCTTCTGGAAAGGACTGTGAGAGGCAGAAATATTGAGATCAGTGAAGGGACAATAAAACGGATTGCACCTGTTCTCCAGGGCAAAGAGAGAAAATAAGAATGGCTCATTTCGTGAAAAAAGCCCTGGCAGATATTCGGTCAAATCGATTTTTAAATTTAATTACGATGATAACGATTTCTCTTTCAATACTGGTTGTCAGCGTATTTTTGCTTTTTTTTGAAAATGCCTCCAGAGCGATTGAATCATGGAATCAGGGGGGGCGGGCAATGATTTATCTCAACAAAGAGTTTAGTCTGGAGATGCTGCCCGAATTAAAAGTAAAGATCAATGCCCTGGGTGATATTGATAAAATCGTTTATATTTCAAAGGCCCAGGCCCTTGATAAACTCAAAAAAAATATGTCATCCCAAAGCGCCTTTTTAAAGACGTTAAAAGAAAATCCTCTGCCGGATGCCCTGGAAATCAGGATGAAGTCCTATCATAGTTTTGAGGAAGTCCAAAAGGTTGCCCAAAGTATAAAGGCCATTGAAATCGTTGAAGATGTTGAATATGGTCAGGGTTGGCTGGGGCGGTTTTTACAAATTTTTAATCTGTTCAAAATTACCGGGTATGCCATGTGCATCCTCTTTTTTTTAATTGCGTTGTTTATTACGGCAAATACCGTACGGCTGGCGTTTTACTCCCGCAAACTTGAAATTGAAATTATGCGCCTTGTGGGTGCTAGTGAAACATTTATCAAAGCTCCCTTTTATGTAGAAGGTCTTCTTCAAGGGTTTTTGGGAGGGTTTATAGGGCTGGCCATCCTTTTGATCGCATATCTTGCGATTTCATCGGGAATGACACAAAGCCTTGCTTCTTATCTGTATTTTGATATCAGGTTTCTGTCTGTTAAAACGATAGGGTTAATTATTGCCGGATCCACATTTTTAGGTTGGTTTGGATGCTATCTATCCTTAAAACAAATATTAAAATAGCTTTTTTTATCGGGTGTATATTCCTTTCATTATCAACCGCCGGGTTTGCCGCTCAAGACAAGGTTCTTGATATCCATACCCGGATTCAAACCCAGGAGAAAATGATGGAAACATTTTCTCAAAAAGAGGTTGAAATCATTGAAAGACTAAATAAAATTGATTATGAATTGAATAAAGCCCGCGTAAAAGTTTTAGCACTGTCAAAAGAGATCATGCTATTGGAAGGGAGAATAGAACCGCTCAGTCAGGACAGGGAAAGATTGTCCAGAGAAATTGCCCTGAACCGTGAATATGCGGGGGAAAGGCTCAGGGCGCTTTATAAAATGAATATGTTTGGCAGACTGGATGCCGCGGAGCTGCCACTCTCTGTATTTGATTTTTTTCTCCAGCAAAATTCAATGAAACGGATCATCACATCTGATTTTAATATCCTTGAGAAACAGACGGTTGATCTTGAAAAGTTTGAAATACTGGAAAAGGCGTTGAAAAAAGAAATTCAGGCAAAAACAGCCCTTGAAACAAAACTCAATAATCAAATAAGAATGAATAAAAAAGAGACCCTGAAAAAGGCGTTGATTTTAAAAGAGATTCGGCAAAAAAAGAAATTATCC
>JAFCZY010000340.1 GCA_019314105.1 Deltaproteobacteria bacterium | reverse complement strand
GCCAGAATCTGTTCTTTGCTATATTTATCGAGAATATATTCCCATTCAATGACCGATGGCATCAGACTTTTTCTTCTTTTTTTCCATCTATCAATATTGGTTTTCGGAACAGCCCAAAGTTTCGGGATATTTCTGAGTTTTTTTGCAATCTCTCTGTGAAGAGCCTTTGACCTTTCATCAGAGCGTTTCTGCATATTCATTGTGAAAAACCCTTTTTTAATATATTTTTTACGATTTCTCTTTTTTCCCCCGATATTTGTGTTTTATTCAATCTTTCTGACAGTATTTTTTTTTGAGATCAGTCTGAGAGACACGGCTGCCTGAAAAAATTCTATATCCTTTTTTCGCCCCGCATACAGTTTGGAGATTATAAGATCATGAATTTCAAGGCATAGACCGGATATACCGTTTGTATTTCTGTTGCATATTTCCGTAAGGCGATCTTCCCAACCTTCGGGTAATTTTGAAGTCGTATGGTCAACACCTTGTGCATAATAACCGTAAGTATCATGGAATGAAGATAGTTCGCCGATTGCCGCTTCTATAAGCTCGGCCTTTTCTTCCGATTTGGGAACCATGATATCGGCTTCTACTGATCTGCATAGTATCTGCTGCTTCTGACTGATAAAGGAAATCTCGGAATGATCTGATTTCGGAAATGATTCTGCGAGAGTAGGAAACTGCCCCAGAACAGACTGACTACCCAGAATGATCAGAGACTTCACACCGGCTACCTCGTCCGCTGCTCTAATGATATGTTCCAATTCATTTCTGTTCAATGTAATTTCTCGTTAATAAATTTCTGTTTTCATATACAGCGGTGCTAACCCTTGGGATAAGTGGTTGCCAACATTGCGGAGCAACAAACTTCAAAAAAGCACCGAGTTTTTACTCTTAGTTAATTGCATTATTCGCCCTTCATTTGCTCTTCATGCTGCTTTTCTCATGCAAAAGGCTTGCGCCATTTCTTCAACAACCTCACCCAGTTTGCCGTCAAAAAGTTCATTAATGCTGTCAAAGTTACCAATAACGCTCTCATAAAACGGATTGCCAAAAATAGTAGACGTATCTATTTTGCTATAGCTGTTGATGATAGAAGCAAATATGTCTTTGATTTTTCTTAATGCTTGTACTTGCTCGTCATTAAAAACAGATGATGCAATATAGCTTTCATAACCTTTTTTGATTCTTTCAAGTGGCGTTGGCACTGACTTAATCCCTAATACATGAAGAAAGAAGTCCCATGTCGTACCGCCTGGATAATCATAGATTTTTTGCAGTTGGCCTTCATCCATATAGATTTGTGGTTTCCTGATAAAATCAATAACATTATCTATATCTTTTGGTGACGGTTCATAATCTTCTTTTTCCGTTAATTTTTTCTTGATAGCTATGATATCCGGGTTATCAGTACCATTAACCTGTTCCTCGAATATTTTTTTTGCCTCCTCAAGAGGAATATTATCAATGATTTCAACTGCACCCTCATGAATACAAACCCGTTGAATCAAGTTAGCAGGGTCAGGATTATCGACTATAAACCAGTCACCCTTTACCCCTGTTTCTCCGCCCCCACCGCCTTTAACGTCCCTACCTTTGACAACTTTTTTATTTTCTTTTGGCGATCCTTTTCCGTTATCTTCCATACGATTGCAAAGCCCAACAAAATCAAATACCTGAAAGCTAAACTTTCCGGTTTTTGGATCAAGGCGTGTGCCCCGGCCAAGCATCTGAATATATTTGCCGACTGATTTAGTCAAAGCGGAAAAAGCAATATAACGAACACATGGGATGTCAACCCCGGTACTCATAATATCAACGGACAGAGCAATATAAGGCTTTTGATAAGGTTTTTTAAACCAGCCCTTAAGAGCACGATTCAACTCCTGATTTTCTGAAATAATTGATTCTGCATAACGGGGATTGCTGCTTCCATTATCATTGAATACTTCATTAAGCGCTCTGGCTAACATCAGGCAATGAGCCTGACTCACACCAAAAAGAATAATTTTTTCTCCATATTCTGAGCGCTTGCGGATTTCCTCGGCAATACGTTTAGCGGTGTTTTCGGTAAGATATTTTCGGTTTAACTGTTCCAGTTTAAGTTTCTTGGCTGTATCCAGTTCAATTTTTTTCCGTTCGTCCGGATCAAGTACATAATCAAATTCAATACCTTCTTCCTCTGCCATTCTGGTAAGATGCGTTTTGATCTCTTCAACCTTGTATGGCGCAAGAAATCCCTCATCTATGCCTTGATCTATATTATAATGATATGTAGGTTCGCCGCTCTCACAACCAAAAAGTCTGTATGTATCTATAATTGCGAGATCATCGTCAGGCACTTTTGTTTGATCTTTGGCAACGGCAATACGGGGAGTGGCAGTCAACCCAATATGAGGGCATAGAAAATGATCGAAAATAATTTTGCGGTTCAAATTGATTGACCTGTGACACTCGTCCACAATCAGGAGATCATAGAAATTTCCGGGTATTCCATGATGAATTATTTCCAAAGTATCAATAACGACAATATGAATATCCTTGTTTCTATGAGTTTTGTAATTTGAAGTAGTAATCCATGCCGAATTATATGTTGGGCAGATAAGGCTAAAACCATCATCACGGGCCTGTTCCGCAAGCAGACGGCGGTCAACTACAAACAAAATTCTTCGGGCAAGTCCATGTTCCAGTAAGGCTTTACAAAGTGCAACAGCCACAC
>JAFCZY010000339.1 GCA_019314105.1 Deltaproteobacteria bacterium | reverse complement strand
GTCCGTGAGTCCAGGGAAGCCCACAATTCTTGCTAAGTCCGGGAAAAAGCCCGTATGGGGACTACCCGGCCAGGTGGTATCTGCCATGGTGGTTCTCAAAATTGTGGTGATACCCTTTTTAAACAAGCTCAGGGGGCTTAAGGCTAAGGACCGGGTGATCAGGATTCCTGCAAAATTGACACGGAATGTATCGTCTGCACAGGGCAGAAGGGACTTTATTCGGGTCTTGCTCGAAAAAAAGGATAGCCAACTGCTGGCAAAACCGGTTTTGGGTAAATCCGGACTGATCAGAACCATGATTCATGCAGATGGACTTCTTGAAATCGGTGATCATGTTGAAGGCCTGGAAAAAGATACCATGGTGGATATTATTCTTTTATAAAAGAGGGATGGGACCAATGAAATCAAAAAGAAACGTATATCTTGATATGAAAAGTATTGAAGAGGCAAAAAAGATTCTCTTTGATCTTTTTGAAAATCATGTAACAAAGGTTGAAACCCTTGATGTGGTGAATTCTAAAGGCAGGGTACTGGTAAAACCAGCTATAGCAGCCGTTTCTTCTCCTAATTTTCATGCCGCCGCCATGGATGGCATTGCAGTGGCTGCAAAGGCCACGTTTGGGGCCAGTGAAGATTCTCCGATACGTCTTTGTCCTGGTAAAGGTGCCTTCTGGGTCAATACCGGTCATGTTATGCCGGAAGGCACCAATGCTGTTATTATGATCGAGCATCTTAATATTATTGATGAAAACAGTGTTGAGATCGAGGCACCGGTGTTCCCCTGGCAGCATGTCAGGAAAATGGGTGAAGATATTGTGGCCACCAAATTGCTGTTTCCAAGAGGGCACAGGATTAATTCTTATTCCCTTGGGGCACTTTTATCTGGCGGCATATTTACAGTGGATGTATATAAGCAGCCCAAAGTGCTGATTATCCCAACCGGGTCGGAACTCAAGCAATGGCATGAGATCAGGATAGATCAACTCAAACCCGGGGATGTGGTGGAATCCAATTCATCTGTATTGGGCGGCCTTTGTGAAGATTATGGGGCGCAATTTGACTACCATCCCATGCTCAAGGATAATCTTGAAAATATTAAGAGGGCGGTGGAAACATCGGCAAAACAAGAGTATGATATGATTTGTATCATTGGCGGATCTTCAGCCGGGTCAGAGGATTTTGCAAAACCTGTGATTTCCTCCCTGGGTGAAGTCTATGTCCACGGGATTACCATGATGCCCGGTAAACCCATGATGTTTGGAAAAATATTTGATACCCCGGTATTTGGCATTCCGGGATACCCTGTATCGGCCATTGTTGCCTTTGAACAATTTGCAGGACCTTTGCTGTTAAAAATGCAAAAACTTCCCGAAAGAGAAATGACATTGGTTCCGGTTTCCCCGGCAAGGAAAATTGCTTCAAAACTTGGCCAGGAAGAATTTTTACGGGTGAAAATCGGTTCAGTGGACGGGAAATTGATGTCTTCTCAATTGCCCCGAGGGGCAGGCAGTATCACCACCCTGACTGAGGCGGATGGCATTATCAGGATTCCTCAAAATATTGAGGGCATATCAGAAAATGAGAAAATTCAGGCACTATTGTTACGGCCGTTATCTGCCATTGAAAATACCATAGTGATTACAGGTTCTCATGACAATACTCTGGATTTACTTGCCGATCAGATAAAATCAGTCAGCAGTGATGTCAGCATTTCATCAAGTCATGTGGGCAGTATGGGCGGCTTGATGGCCGTTAAAAAAGGCGCCTGCCATATGGCCGGTGCTCACCTTCTGGATCCTGAGGACGGCAGCTATAATATATCCTATATTAAAAAATATCTACCGGATCAAAAGGTAAGGCTTGTCAATCTTGTCATGAGGGATCAGGGGCTTATTGTGCCAAAGACAAATCCTGAAAATATCCAATCCATTGAAGATTTGAAAGATAAAAATGTGCAGTTTATCAATCGGCAGCCGGGATCAGGAACCAGAATTTTATTTGATTATAAGTTGAAGACACTTGGCATATCAACAGATGATATTCAAGGTTATGAAAATGATGAATACACTCATCTGTCAGTGGCGGTTTCCGTTCTTTCAGGAAGGGCGGATGTGGGCCTGGGTATCCAGGCGGCAGCACAGGCCCTTGATCTTGATTTCATTCCGATTGTGACCGAAGAGTATGATCTGGTTATCCCGGACCGGTTTTATGAGACCCGAAAAGTTCAGGTTCTGCTTGAAACCATTGCAACCAGGAAATTTCAGGATCGGGTCATGTCCCTTGGGGGATACAGTACCAAAAATACGGGTAAGGTGATGTATATATCTGACAAATCAGAAACGCTTTGAAGAATAAAGTATTACAACTATATTCGATCGGGAAAGAAGCAGTTCCTTACGGAAGCAGTTCTTTCCCATGGTTATCTTTTAAATTAATATGGGTTAATTTCAACCCTTCTGTTTAAGGCACGGCCTGTATCAGTACCGTTTAAAGCAATAGGTTTGGTAAACCCGAATCCTTCAGTTGCCATTCTATTTTTTAAGATACCCTTTCCAATCAGGTAATTTTTAACGGCCTGGGCACGTCTCATGGAAAGATCCATGTTATATCCAGCAGTACCGACATTGTCACAATGGCCTTGCAGTTCTATCCCCATGACAGGATTTTTTTCAAGAATTTTAGCCACATTATCCAATAAAGGATAAGCTCCAGGTTTGATCACAT
>JAFCZY010000338.1 GCA_019314105.1 Deltaproteobacteria bacterium | reverse complement strand
CCGGAAATCTGACCATTATCTTTGAAGCCAAAGATAATATCCCGCAGCTTTTATCTGCCGGTACCGGAAAGATAGGGGTGAGAACTCCAGCGCATCCGGTTGCAAAAGCCCTTGTTGAATCTGTCGGGTTTCCCATTACCGGCACCAGCGCCAATCTGTCCGGCCAAAATGGCTGCAGCCGGACCGACCAGCTTGTTCCCTCCATTATTGACCATGCCGACCTGGTGTTGAACGCGGGTATTCTAAAAGGAGGCGCAGGGTCAACCATCGTAGATATTACCGCTTTAAATATTAATATTATCAGGGAAGGAGAAATTTCAGCCCGCAGAATTAATGAAATCCTGATAAGTTAACATCTAGAGACATCATAATTTCATTGACAAAATTCACATTTTCCCTTAAAAAAAGAACCATTCATGCCGGAGTGGTGGAATTGGTAGACGCAGAGGACTCAAAATCCTCCGGGCTTTAAGCCCTTGCGAGTTCAAGTCTCGCCTCCGGTACCAGCTAATGACAAGGGTTTGGCCGATTTTTGGTTAAACCCTTTTTGGGTTTATATAAGACCAGATTTTAATTCCAGCCGCCGCTATGCGAATGCTGGTAAGGCCAGGGGGGTCTGAAAAAGGGGTTTTAAGCATAAAGGTATAACCCCAAGATAATAGTTTAAAAATTATCCTGAATCCGGTTTGCCGCTTTTTTATATACTTTCATATTATAAGGATAGAACTGGCGCTGGCAGGTGGAAAAACAGGTCGAATAAAAAGATAAAAATATCTTGATTTATCTCTAATTAAGAGATAAATATACAACATATGAAAGCTATCCTCTCACAACTTATTGATGACTTCCAGGAACGAAATCTGCCAACACCCGTTCCCAGGACAACCGTTTTTTCCGAAATTAAAGGGAAAGCCGATGTTGTCATAGGCATGCGCCGTTCCGGAAAAACCTGGTTTTGTTTTCAAAAAATCAATCAGCTGCTTGAAAAAAATATTTCTCGAAATCAAATCCTGTACTTAAATTTTGAAGACGAAAGATTGCTTGGATTCACAGTTAACCATTTTCAAGAAATCCTTGACATTTATTATGGGAAGTATCCTGAAAATAAAAACAAAACCTGCTACCTTTTTTTTGATGAACTGCAGCGCATAGATCAATGGGAAATGTTTATTCGACGGTTGCTGGATTCAGAAAATATTCAAATATTTATTACCGGTTCCTCTTCAAAATTGTTAAGCACAGAAATTGCCACAAGTCTTCGAGGCCGCTCTCTGACAACAGAAATATTCCCATTCAGTTTCCAGGAGTTTTTAAGATATCATGGCCTGTTTGCTGATAAACCCGGGACATTTGGTTCAAAAACAGCCGCAACCCTGAGAAAAGCTGTAAAAGAATACTTTCAAAACGGTGGATTTCCTGAAGTTCAAAACCTTGATCCCACTATAAAAACTGAAATACTGCAAAGCTATATAGATACCGTTCTCCTCAAAGATATTATAGAACGGCATAGGGTGAATAACATCACAGCAATAAAACACCTGGTCAGGACACTGATGCATTCATCCGGCAGAAAATTCAGCGTAAACAAATTTTACAACACCCTGAAAAGCATGTCAGTAAAATGTACAAAAAACAACCTGTACGCCTATCTGAATCACCTGACAGATGCCTTTGTCTTTTACCGGGTACCCATCCACACTCGATCTGAAAAATCAAGAATGATCAACCCTGTAAAAATCTATACCATTGACACGGGTCTTTTAAATGCCATGACCTTTCATAACAGTTCGGATTTTGGCCCGATTCTCGAAAATATGGTATTTATGCAGTTGCGCCGAAACAATTACCAGATAGAATACATCAATACCAAAAAAGGATTTGAAACGGATTTTTTTGCCCGCAGCCCTGTAACAAATGAAGTTAAACTGATTCAGGTCTGTTGGCAGATATCATCCCTGGAAACGTTTGACCGGGAATACCGCGGATTGCAAAACGCCATGGAAGAACTTTCAATCCCTTCCGCCACCATCGTCACCTGGGATGATGAGGCCCGGCTGGACAATAATATTAACGCAGTCCCGATCTGGAAATGGCTTTTAGATGACTAAAATTATTGCATGCACCTACACAACAATGTCAAGTATTTTGCACACATGACTTCATGAATTGACGACATCGAATAATTTTAGTATTCTATATTCAATTGCAAAAGAGAAATAAAATGTTTAGTCCTTTCTTACAGGACATATTGATCGCATTAAACATTTTCAATTATGGGGGTTCTCATGAATAGGGCTGAAATAATAAAGGTATTAAAAAAATAAAAAAAAATTAGAAGACCTGTAATAACAATATTTGAACATAAAAATTAAAAGACGGGGACCGGTATTATATCAGCAGGAACAGCTGGGAAGGTAGGGGCAGACCCCGGTAATCCGGATTCTGCACCAATTGTAAATGCATTTGACAATTGGTGCACACCATACTATATAATCAAATATGATTTACCGAGACATAAGTAATAAAATAATTGGGTATTCCAAACAATATCCTGTTGTTACTATTACAGGGCCACGACAATCTGGAAAGACAACTTTATGCAGAATGCTCTTTCAGGATAAACCCTATATTTCTCTGGTTTTCCACAGGGAGCTGTCCTTGATGAGATACAAAGAGTACCTGATTTATTGTCATATTTACAAATTCTGGTTGATGAATCGGGGCAGCCGGGTCAATTCATTATCACCGGCAGCCAGAGCTTTGACCTTCTTAACACTGTGAGTCAGTCTCTTGCCGGCAGAACTGCTCTTGTCAAACTTCTTCCTTTCAGTTTGGGAGAGATCTTCCGAACAAATGCACCGCCTGCTTCAATTGACAGCCTTCTTTATCATGGCGCCTATCCAGGAATATATGATCGCCATCTCAACCCCACCGAGGCTTTATCCTTTTATTTTAATACCTATGTGGAGAGGGACTTGCGCCAGTTAATTCTTATTAAAGATTTAGCAAAATTTGAACTATTTGTTAAACTCTGTGCTACCCGATGCGGTCAGGTACTGAATTTATCATCCCTTGGTAATGATTGTGGCGCCACTCACAACACGATTAAAAGCTGGTTGTCAATACTGGAAACCAGCTACATTATCAAGCTGCTGCAACCCTATTATAACAATTTAGGCAAAAGACTTATCAAGGCGCCTAAGCTCTATTTTTTCGACACTGGCCTGGCTGCATTTCTCCTTGGCATTCAACGAGAAGACCATATTGCTTCCCATCCTTTGCGTGGTGCTTTGTTTGAAAATTTTGTAATTTCA
>JAFCZY010000044.1 GCA_019314105.1 Deltaproteobacteria bacterium | reverse complement strand
AAATATTTTCCCTGTTGAAATTGAAAATTTTTTTCAAAAACATAAAAAAATAAAAGATATTGCCGTTATCGGTATCCCGGATGAACGGCTTGGGGAAGTCCCTGCCGGAATCATCAGCGTTAAACCCGGGTGTATCCTTTGTGAAAGTGATATCATCGAATTCCAGCAGGAACTGCCCCGATATAAACACTTAAAAAAAATCTTTTTTGGCGATGTTCCCAGAAATTCTACCGGGAAAATTGAAAAACCAAAACTGCGAAGAATATATGCTGAAGATAAACGAAAAGATATTCGAACACTTCTTCGATAGTCTTAATAACCTGAAAGTCACACGTAAAGGAGATTAATTGAAATCTTTATTCTACAGGATCAGCCTGAACCTGCTTTTCGTCATTCTGGGCTGTACCCTCTTTTTTCCAACCGCATCTGCCACAGGTAATGAAATTATTAAAGAGGAGATTATAACTGCGATTGAAAAAAAATACGCCGGTAAAAGCTTTGAGGCGAATTTTACACAAATTTCAAGGCTTGCCGCCCTTGATATCGTTGAAAAAGCCTCGGGCAAAGCGTCTTTTAGTCATCCCGGAAAAATGAAATGGGAATATATGGAACCCGAGCACCACGAAATCATAACCAATGGCAAAATGCTATGGATTTTTCGACCGGAAGAAAACCAGGTCATGCAAGGCAATGCCTCCCACTTTTTTAAATCAGGCGCAGGAGGCTCCTTTTTATCAGATATTTCTCTTATCCGAAAAAATTATACCGTTAGCATAAAAGAGATCACGGCCGATTATGTTGAAATTAACCTGGTTACAAAAACAAAAAAAGCTGATATTTCTTCGATTGTCATCCGGATATCACAAAAAAACAGTGAAATTGAAAGAGTTGTTACGTACAATCCCTATAATGACACCACCCTGTTTGAATTCAGCGGCATTCAATTTAAAAAAATTGACCCTGATGTATTCGAATTTAAAGTGCCTCAAGGGACCAATATAATAAAAATGGATTGATCATAATTTAAGGTTACACAATGAAAAAAAAAATCAGACAACTTGCCAGAGAGAAAAATGCCATCATTCTTGCTCACAATTATGAGCCCCCTGAAATTCAAGATGTGGCAGATCTTTGTGGCGATTCTCTTGAATTGAGCATCAAAGCCTCAAAAACCAAAGCTGACGTGATTGTATTCTGCGGCGTCCATTTCATGGCTGAAACCGCTTTTATCCTCTCCCCTGAAAAAACCATACTTCTGCCGAATACGGATGCAGGCTGCCCCATGGCAGATATGGTCGATCCGGTTGCATTAATAGCCAAAAAACAGGCGTTGGGAAATATTCCCGTCGTCACCTATGTCAATTCTGCTGCTGCCGTAAAAGCAGTCTCTGATATTTGCTGCACCTCTGCCAATGTCATAAAGGTTGTCAACAGCATAGATGCCGATGAAATCCTGATGACGCCGGATAAAAATCTTGCCAAATATGCTGCTGCAAATACAACAAAGAAAATCCATCTGTGGGATGGATACTGTCCCTTTCACAATACATTAACCGCACAGGATGTAAATCAGGCAAGAAAAAACCACCCGGGCGCTCTTTTTATTGCTCACCCGGAATGCCCGCCCGAAGTGCTTGCACTTGCTGACAGCATCCAATCCACTTCAGGAATGATACACTTTGCCGGAGCGTCTGATCATACTTCGTTTATCCTGGGAACGGAAACAGGATTACTCTATCCCATCTCAAAAGCATATCCGGATAAAAAATTCTTTCCTGCATCTGAAAAAATGTATTGCGATGATATGAAAAAAATTACGCTGGAAAACCTGGTCAATAGTCTGGAAAATTTAACAGGAAAAATCAGTGTGCCGGAAGATATCAGAAAAAATGCCCTGGGGGCTGTTCAAAAAATGGTCAACCTGTAATCGTAGAAAAATAATAAAATACATAAAAAAAGGAGCCTTGTGAAATTGGGCTCCTTTTTTTAGATTAAAGTTTGATGCAATTTTACATTGAATCAAACATTTCATCTGGAATATCTTCATTAGAATAAAATGCCTGGACATCATCGCTGTCATCTAAAACTTCCATAAATTTGATCATCTGCTCGGCTTCTTTTCCTTCAATCTTTGTCAGAGTCTGTGGAATCATGGTAATTTCTGCCAGTTCAGACTTGATTTCTGCCGCATCAATGGCATCTTTTACCGCATCAAAATCTGCAGGTTCGGTAATGACATCAAATGAATCCGTCTCTTCTTTAATATCTTCCGCCCCGGCATCCAGAGCTATCTCCATCAAGGTTTCCTCATCTGAATCCTCTTTGTTGACGACAATCAATCCTTTTTTGTCAAACATCCAGGCAACACACCCGTCTGTTCCCACATTTCCTCCAGCTTTACCAAACGCATGGCGAACCTCTGCAATCGTTCTATTTCGATTATCTGTCATGCATTCCACCAGAACAGCGACACCGCCAGGGCCATACCCTTCATATAAAATTTCCTCATAATTAACCCCCTCAAGTTCACCGGTACCCTTTTTAATCGCTCTTTCATAGGTATCCTTGGGCATATTCTGGGCTCTGGCTGAAATCAATGCGCTCCTTAATCTTGGATTCGTTTCAGCGTCTCCCCCACCCATCCGGGCAGCAACAGTAATTTCCTTTATCAGTTTAGTAAAAAGCTTACCCCTTTTAGCGTCGGTAGCGCCTTTTTTATGTTTTATGGTTGACCATTTGCTGTGTCCTGACATTCTGTAACTCCTCCTTACTTCTTACCTTTTGCAATAATATATATTTCTTTACTCTGTTTTCTGCAACTATCCGGTTTAAAAATTTTACAGTCTTTGAATTTTAATTTAACATTTTTTTGAAATACATTAAAGTCATTCCCCTGAAATATTTTGCAGACGAAATGACCATTTTGAGCTAAAAAATCATCTGCAACCCTTAAAGCCATATTACAAAGGTCAAAAGACCTTAACGCATCCACATCCTTTCTGCCGGTTGTGGCAGGGGCCATGTCGCTGATGACTGCATTAAATCCTGAATTTTTATCTAGAAAAGAGTCATTATCCAAATTTAATATGTCCCCTTTAACTGTCACCACATTATCGGGCAATTTAATATCAATCTGTTTCAAATCAATACCAAACACTTTGCCCTGATTTCCCACTTGTTTAGCGGCATATAAAAGCCATGATCCCGGCGCGCATCCCAGATCAAGCACCCGATCATTTTTTTTCATGATCTTGAATTTATTTTGAATTTCTTCAAGCTTATAGATGGATCGCGCCGGATAATTCTCGGCTTTTGCCCGCCTTGTTAAATGATCTTCCCACTGATTTTTGCCTGGTTTTAGCTTTTGGAATTTTTTCTTTTTTTGGGCTGCCATTAAAACAATACCTCCATGGCACTTTTCAGGAAACTGACACTTTCAATGGTCATTCCTTTTATTTTAGATAACTGCTTGATTGAATTGCTGGGAACAAGACATTTCGTAAATCCCATTTTTGCGGCTTCCTTGATTCTTGCCTGAACATGACCCACTGCCCGTATCTCCCCTGTCAGTCCGATCTCTCCAACCAATGTGGTCTGCTTATCCACCGGTTTGTCTAAAAAGCTGGATGCCAATGCTGCCGCAATGGCAAGGTCCACCGCCGGTTCCACAATTTTTACACCCCCTGTGACATTCATAAAAATATCAAGACCGGAAAGATTCATCCCCAGTCTTTTTTCCATCACAGCAACAATCAATGAAACCCTTTGACTATCAAGCCCTAAAACAGTCCGCCGGGGGGTTCCAAGGCTGGAACTGGATACAAGGCCCTGGATTTCGACAAGAATCGGCCGCGAACCTTCCATACAGGAGGTCACAACAGAACCCGGTGCAATGGCTGACCGTTCAGATAAAAAGACCGCCGATGGATTGGGAACCTGGGTCAAACCCTTTTCGTTCATCTCAAACACACCAATCTCATTTGTGGGACCAAACCTGTTTTTAACCGCCCTTAAAATTCTGAACACATGACTTTTATCCCCTTCAAAATAAAGAACGGTATCCACCATATGTTCCATAATTCTCGGGCCTGCAATGGCGCCGACCTTGGTGACATGGCCCACAAGAAAAACAGGAATGCCGGTTATCTTTGCAAGCCGCATAAACTGCATGGCTGCTTCCCTGATCTGTGTCACAGAACCTGGGGTTGAAGAAACATCAGGATGAAACACGGTCTGGATAGAATCAATGACCAGGGCATCATATTTAGATTTCTCCACCATGGCCAGTATGGAATCCAAGTCTGTTTCAGATACCACAAACATGGAAGCGCCCTTTGAATTCAGTCGTTTTCCTCTCATGGAAAGTTGTCGGACAGATTCTTCACCCGATACATAGAGACACTTTCCCCCGGCCTCGGATAATTTTGACAACACCTGTAACATTAAAGTAGATTTTCCAATTCCGGGGTCACCGCCGATCAGAATTAATGACCCATCAACAAGTCCTCCCCCCAGCACACGATCAAATTCTGCTATTCCGGTTTTGATTCTGTCGGTTTCTTCCACTACCACAGAATCAATGGGAACGGGTTCAGGCAGAAAAGAAGATTTTTTCTTTTTTGAAACACCTGCAACAATCCGCTCTTCCACCAAAGTATCCCAGGCACCGCACTCCAGACATCTTCCCATCCACTTCGGAAATTGACCTCCGCAGGACTGGCATCTGAATGTAAACTTATCCTTTTTTTTCATTTAATCTTACCCCTGCCTGTCCCTAATTTATAAAATATAGAACCATATCATCTTGCATGATCCATATGACTCACTGGCAATCGATTCAATTCATCTTTATAAAACCGCCACCTTGGGATGAACCCGGTCATTAATGCAGTGAATCTGTTATTGTGCTTTCTTTCCAGAAGGTGAACCATTTCATGTACAACGATATATTCTAGATATTCAGGCGGCTTCTTTGCCAATTCCAGATTCAGCCAGATGCGTTTTGCCCGCAGGTTGCAGGTGCCCCATCGGGTTTTCATCTTCTTGATTCCAAACTCATTGACCTGAACCGTCATCTTTTTTTCCCACTTCTCTATCAGTGATGGCACTGTTTCCTTCAGCTTTTGTCTGTACCATTCATTTAAAATGGATTTCCGTTTCATCGCATTTGTTTGAGGCCTTATATGGAGCTCGATAGTGCTATGCTTTAAAACCACTTTGGGAGCCGCTTCCCGCTCAATAATCTTTAGCAGGTAACGCTTGCCGTTGAAGTAATGACTCTCCCTGTTTATAAATTCTTTTGGTACTTCCCTTTTCTGATTTTTCAGCCGGGTTTGCTGCTTTCTTATCCAGCCCAGTTTTGAAATGACAAATGCACGAATAGTGGTCAAATCCAGTCTGTTTGGCGCTGAAATTCTAATCCTGCCTTCCGGGGGATAAACACTCAAATGAATATTTTTGATGTTTTTTTGCACCACATCAACTATCATATCACCTAATTTCAATTGCACCATATCAGTATTCATCTGCATTCCCCATGGGCTATCTTTTTATTATTTTCCAGTAACCGCCTTTGGCAGGGCCAATGCGTTTTAAACGGCCTTCTTCACGCAGCTTCCTGATAGCCCGTTCTACAGCACTTTCTGATTTATTAATTCTTTCTGCAATTTCCGGGATAGATAAAGATGAGTTTTCATCCAAAAGCAAAAGTATGGCATCCGGCGTTTTCCCCAGCGTTTTCTGTGTAGTCCTTGGTGTGGCCTTATCCTGTGAATCGGGAATGATTCCCTTAAACAATAGCATAAGACCGGATGGTTCATAATCAAAGATTGGGGGATAAGCGCCATGCTGTTTACATTCATTATGTATCTTTTCTATCCCGCGTCCCCAGGCTTCAATTAGACCGGTTCGGAAAAAAGCATTGGCAATCAATGGATTAAACGGTTGAGATGAATGTTTTTCCAGCAATTTCTCAACTGTCCAGTTCTCGGGAAGATGTCCATTATTCCAAAAATAAATTTTGTCTTCATAAACACTGATTTGAATAGGAATCCCACTGCTGTAATCTTTATGGATAATTGCATTGAGAAGGGCTTCCCGTAATGCCGGTGGGGGGAACAGATATTGTTCCACCCGCTGAAGGCCTTCATAACGGATATAGGCTTTCATGTATTTCGTCAGCAGCAGATCAATGGTTTTATCCACCTGCTGAAACAGGTTGCCGTGAATCTCGTCCTGATAGATCAGATCGGAATCGGTTTCGAAAAATCCTATTTTCACATAAGCGCCCGTCACATACTGCTCAGGATCTTCATGGAACAAAAGCGTCGCCGCTCTTTTTAGGTATTTTCCTTCAATTAGATGCAGTTTTCTTAACAGTGAGTCCCTGTTTTCCTGCAATACCGACTCTTCCAGCCGTTTACTCCGCACCGCTTTTTCATCAAGAGATTCGGCTGACAAATGTGGCACTGGGACACCGTCCCAGTGCAGGCCGTTGACCACCCCTTTGTCGTTTTTGCCGATAACGAGCGTGCCGCCGGCCGCATTGGCAAAGCCGCAGATCCACTTGATGTATTCATCCCGCCAGGATGCTTTCCATTCTATGTTCTGGTTCTCTTTCATACCAAGCGTATCCTTTAGTTTAGATTATAGGCAAAAACTAAAATAGGATAATATATTATTTTAGTTTTTCGCGCAAACAATCATATCACTTTCTTTATGTTTGGGGTTATAGCTTCAGGGGAAATTTTGAATTCGCTATATTTACTTGTTAAAGGGCTGGTTGCTTTACGGGAGCATATGGATCTTTGCTTACACGGTTTTGATGACCGCAGCGGTTAAGCCGCCCTGCTGTCTGAGCGAAGGATGAGCGAGTTCAGGGCGGTCAGCGCAGGGAATCTTAAACCGTGTGGCAATGTCCATCCAGCGGACGTAAGGGGATCAGTCTTTAGCAGATGTAAGATAATCAGTCGATAACTGACGCAGGGTATGCAGCCGATATCTGATCTAATATAACCAGCCTGTAACGGGGAATAAAATATTTCTCATGGCAAATATATAAACTCATAAAAAGGGACTTGTATTTTTATCCCATATCATCTAATTATAGCTTTTCATTTTTAAACAAAAAGGATTGCCATGCCCTACACGGGTGAATTAATTGCCTTTGCCACTGTATTTTGCTGGACCATCAGCATCCAGTTTTTCGAAGCTGCGTCCAAAAGAGTGGGAGCAACCCCGGTCAATATTATCAGGTTGACTGTCGCGTTGATCCTTTTCAGTCTTTTTTTGTTTATCCGGCAGGGGGATATCCTGCCGGTTCACTTTCCGGCCCATGCCTGGATTTATCTTTCTCTTTCCGGGGTCATCGGTTTTTTTATAGGAGATATTTTTCTTTTCAAAGCCCTTGTTGAAATCGGACCAAGGGTTACCATGCTGATCTTCAGTCTGTCCGCACCCACTACAGCCTTGATCGGCTGGTTATTTCTGGATGAAATATATGTTCTTCATCAATGGGTGGGTATGTTTGTCACCCTTTCCGGTGTTGGAATTGTCATCCTTGAAAAAAATCAAAGACCGTCAAATTCTTCAACACTGAAAATCAGAAACATCACGGTAACGGGTATTTTGTTTGGATTTGGCGCCATGCTGGGTCAGGCAGTGGGATATAGTTTAAGTAAAATCGGGATGCAGACAGAATCGGGATATCTGGATGCATTTTCAGCAACCCAGATCAGGGTGATTGCGGCATTTCTTTGCTTTCTTGTTTTTTTTACAGTCACTGGAAAATGGGGAATGGTTAAATCCGCTGTGAGGGATACAACCGCTGTGATTTTTACGGCTGTCGGGTCTGCTGTCGGCCCGTTTTTAGGGGTGTCTCTTTCCCTTATGGTATTGCATTATCTGACAACCGGCGTGGCCTCCACATTTCTTTCTCTTGTGCCTGTTTTTATTATTCCATTTTCAATCTTTCTTCACAAAGAATATGTTTCCATCAGGGCAATTGCCGGGGCTGTCGTTGCCGTGTTCGGCATTTATCTTTTGATGGCGTAATTAAAGCCGATAAACACCGGTATGCTGCCAGGATTGTAATCCAATGCCTTATCTTGTATGATGCGTTAAGTGAAAATTGGAGTTACTTTTTTTAGGATAGTATTGTCAACCATGTTTCTTCCCACAACACAACAAGAAGTAAAAAAACTGAAGTGGCAGCAATTGGATGTGATTCTTGTCACAGGGGATGCTTATATTGATTCCCCGTTTATAGGGGTTGCCATCATCGGGAAAGTTCTGGTGGATAAAGGCTTTCGCGTGGGGATCATTGCCCAGCCGGACATGGACAGCAACGCAGATATTTCACGACTGGGAGAACCCGCTCTTTTCTGGGGGATTACAGGGGGGTGTGTGGATTCCATGGTGGCAAACTATACGGCTACTAAAAAACGAAGGCAAAAAGATGATTATACGCCCGGCGGCATCAATAACCGGCGCCCGGACAGGGCTGTGATTGCCTATGCCAACCTTGTCAGAAAATATTTTAAAAATACCCGACCCATTGTTCTGGGTGGTATTGAAGCAAGCTTAAGACGAATTGCCCATTATGATTTCTGGTCAAACAAAATTCGACGATCTATTCTCTTTGATGCAAAAGCGGATTACCTTTTATTTGGCATGGCCCATCATACAGTCGTCAAATTTGCAAGTGCGCTCAAGGAAAAGAAAAATCCAGACAATTTGAAGGGTATTGCTTTTATTTCAAAAGAAAAGAATGGCATGGAACTGCCTTCCTTTGAAGCGGTTCAAAAGAATAAAGAGGACTATATTAAAAGTTTTCACATATTTTATAAAAACAATGATCCCATCACTGCGCAACGGCTTTGTCAACGGCACAATGACCGCTATCTGGTATTAAACCCATCACAACCTTATAGCACCACTGACGAACTGGATCATATCCATTCTCTTGGATTTGAAAGAGATCTTCACCCGTTTCATAAAACGTCAGGGAGTGTCAAGGCACTTTCAACCATACGATTTTCCATTCCCATCCATTACGGCTGCTATGGTGAATGTAATTTTTTCACCAGGGTCAAACTGTTCGGTTTCGAAGTGAGGATTCCATTGTAACTGAAGCAAAAGCTATTTCACATCTTGAAGATTTTAAAGGGTATATTACAGACCTTGGCGGCCCCACGGCAAATATGTACGGATTTGAATGCAAAAAGAAACTAAAAAAAGGGGCTTGTCAGGATAAGCGCTGCCTCTTTCCCGAACCCTGCAAAAGCCTTTCCCCGGATCATTCAAAACAGATAAGACTGATCCGGAAAATTGAAAAACTGCCTGGCATTAAAAAAGTTTTTATCAGCTCAGGCATTCGTTATGACCTTATATTAAATGACAAAAAAAACGGCGCAGCATACCTTGAAACAATAGTAAAAGACAATGTGTCAGGTTAAATGAAAGTCGCACCGGAACATGCGGTGCCCCATGTTTTAAAGTTAATGGGCAAACAAAATATCGATCTGCTCTTAGACTTTAAAAACAACTTTGATGCCTTGAGTAAAAAAGCGGAAAAAAAACAATTTTTAACCTATTATTTAATCGCTGCCCATCCCGGTTGCAGCATGAAAGATATGGATGCGTTAAAAAAATTTACCACCCAAAATCTTAAAATGACACCTGAACA
>JAFCZY010000337.1 GCA_019314105.1 Deltaproteobacteria bacterium | reverse complement strand
AGCTTATTATGTTTCTGGGCATCAAGTGAACTTGGCATGAGTATGGTACAATTGTCAAAACGCTTAAAAATATCTCAACCTACAGCGAGCCAATCCGCAACCCGCGGTGAAAAAGTTGCAAAAGAAAACAAATTAAAACTATTGAAAAATAAATAATCAACATATCAAGGAACGTCCCGCAAGCTATCAAGGAACGTCCCGCAAGCCGTCCCGCAAGCCAAAAGATGCGAATGTCATGCGCGATTTCGTTCCATGATATTGAGCGTTTTTTCTCACTAATCATTGTTCGACTAAATTTTTTAATTATATATTTTTGATTCTAAGGTTATGACCCATGTCCAATGAAAAAGCGATAGAGAAGGTAAAACATCTGAGGTTCATTCACTTTTTTATAGTTACTATTTCATTATCATGCCTATTTACTGTTTGTTTTACTTCTACTCCAAAAATCAATATTGCTGTTAAACAAATTAACCAAATAGATGATTTAATGGACGATTGGAATGTGAAATGGCTTATAGAATGGGTTGGTAGAATGAGTGATGAAGATGGCCCATTTCGGAATATTGCCAGTGATGGCCTTGGTTCTGGGTATTATTATAACATGGTCCAAAATAAAAAAATTATAAAAACGTTCAAAATATCATTTGATTGCTACAGTTGGGTTGTTTTAACAAGAAAAGACAATTCATATTTGCATAAATCTTTTTATAAAAAAGTCGACAATTATTTCGTTAAACTTGAGACACACTACATCAAACCACCTCAAAAACTAAATGATTTCGTTGAAATATGGGATGAATTATTTGGTCTACATGTCCGATTTTTAAAAGCTTATTTTAGAAACATCTATGTTTTTAAAGATGGAAAGATAAAAAAATATTCACTGGAAAAAGCTAAAAAAAAGGACCTGTCAAAGGAACAACAAGAAAATTACGGAACTTTGGAATTTCAGTTCTATAGAACAATCGATACTTTGCCAGAACCGCTAGCGGAACTCAAAGATATAGAAGAAGGATACTTTTTTCGGGCGAAACTTGAAGACGGTTCACAGTTAATCATTCCGGCCATTTCCTCTGGTTATGCTCTCAAAGCTCAGAATTATTTTCGCAGAATTATAGCAGGAGAATTAAAATCCGATATAGAGTGGTATGAGAATGAGGATCTTTGGGTATCAAAAAAAATACCACCTAGCAATTTTTCTGAAACTTTCAGAGAATTACAATTCTATTTAGGCAAAATAAAGTCTTTACCGATAAAAGATGCGAAAAAGGTTTTAGAATTGATACAGGAATCTTTTTCTTCTAACTTTAGCATATTCGGAATGAATTTTCCAGTTTCCTCATTGCAAACGATAGGGTGGTTTGTAATACTTCTTACACAGGTATATTTCTATTTGCATGTTTCACATTTTCCAACAAGAATAGAATCAGAAGATGAATTGTATTATCCTTGGATAGGACTATATAAAAATTATGCCTCCAAAATTGTAACTATTTTTACTATTTGTCTTATCCCATTTATTACAATTTTGCTGTTACAAATCGATTTCAAATTTATATTATTAGAAAAAGTTGAATACCATATATTTAAAGAAATTCGCCAAAACTTTCAACTAACTAAAATATATTACATTCCAACGATATTAAGCTTTGTGGTTTCGATACTTACTTTTTCTCATTTAGCTACTTTAGGCGAATCATATTATGTGATTTCTATGAGCAAAAAAGATTACTAACCTAATGTTTAAAAAATATAGTCAAAAAGAACTGTCAAAAGTCGAACAAAGCAAATTCAGCCGACGCAAAATGCCGCGCGGCTGATTTGCGACATTACCAGGCTCGCTCTAAGACGACTAAACGGTCTTGCCTTACTACCGGGAAGGAACGTGTCTTACCAATTCACGCTGATGCGTATGTCCCACGTTTAGCCGAGCCTCTTTGCCTTCTGATGATGGAGGGAAGCATGAAAGCCATACAATAACCTGATAAACGCGATAGTTTCAGAGCATTCGACCGAAATGCTGGAGCGGCTTGGCTTGCGGCTTGCGGGACGGCTTGCGGGACGTTCCTTGATATATTGACAAGTCGAATAATTTATGTCATAAGAGATATATGCCACGCAGATCAAGAATAGATGCGCCTGGGCCGTTACATCATATTATTGTTAGAGGCATCGAAAGGAAAACCATTTTTAAGGATGATGCCGATAAGGATAATTTTTTAGAACGCTTGAAAAAGCTTGCGGGACGTTCCTTGATATATTGACAAGTCGAATAATTTATGTCATAAGAAATATATGCCACGCAGATCAAGAATAGATGCGCCTGGGACATTACATCATATTATTATTATTATTATTATTATTATTATTATTAAGTGAACTTGGCATGAGTATGCTACAATTGTCAAAACGCTTAAAAAATATCTCAACCTACAGCAAGCCAATCCGCAACCCGCGGTGAAAAAGTTGCAAAAGAAAACAAAATGAACTACCCCGCAGCAAGCTGCGGGGTTTCTTTAGGAAATTATTCCATTATTACGCAGCAAGCTGCGGGGAATTAGACCCAAAGGTGATTAAAACTATTGAAAAATAAATAATCAACATATCAAGGAACGTCCCGCAAGCCGCAACAAGGTGATTAAAACTATTGAAAAATAAATAATCAACATATCAAGGAACGTCCCGCAAGCCGCAAGCCAACATATCAAGGAACGTCCCGCAAGCCAACATATCAAGGAACGTCCC
>JAFCZY010000336.1 GCA_019314105.1 Deltaproteobacteria bacterium | reverse complement strand
ATTTATTATTATAGAACCCCGTGGAATAAATAATTCGTTTGATATCATTTAAAGAGGCCGCGCCCAAATCTTCAGGCCCGGGATATTTTTCAAACAAGTTTTTTGACACTTTATTCACCTGATTATCCGTACACTGGGCAGACATAATGGTGGCAATGAGCAGTTGAAAAGGAGTTTGATGGTCAAGCTGGGTCTTGACAACAGGATATCGGTTTCTTAATGTTTCAAGAATTGTTTTTATTTTTGATGCCGTTAATATCATAGAATGGATATATATGAAGATGAATAAAACCTCAAGCCAGAAGAAAGATCAAATAAACCATCCGACAAACGGCCAAACAAAAGGCCTGGGTCTTTGTTCCGGTGGATTGGACAGTATCCTGTCTGCTCTGCTGCTGAAACGCCAGGGAATTGATGTCACCTGGATTTGTTTTGAAACCCCTTTTTTTTCATCTGAGTCTGCCCGGAAAGCATCCATCCAAACCCATATCCCGCTGATCACAGTTGATATCACAGATGCGTATATGGAAATGATGAAAGCCCCTAAAGCCGGGTTTGGGAAAAACATGAATCCCTGTATGGACTGTCATTCATTGATGTTTTCCAAGGCAGGTGAAATCCTCAATGATAAAGGCTTTCATTTTCTGTTCAGTGGAGAAGTGTTAGGCCAAAGACCCAAATCCCAGAATAAAAATTCATTGCGGTACGTAGAAAAAAATTCAGGCTTTGACGGACAGATTTTAAGACCTTTAAGTGCAAAATTGTTGCCCCAAACTCTTGTCGAACAAAAGGGCCTGGTTGACCGAAAAAAACTTTTGGATATTTCAGGCAGATCAAGAAAAATTCAACTGCAGATGGTAAAGGATTTTGGAATTAAAGAATATCCGGCTCCTGCCGGTGGGTGTCTTTTAACAGATAAAAATTTTTCTAAACGACTCAAAGACCTGATGGATATTCAAACAGTATTTGATAAAAGAGAATTGTATCTCTTAAAACACGGGAGGCACTTCAGGCTGGATTTAAAAACAAAAGTCATTGCAGGACGGTCTGAAGATGACAACACCCATCTGCTCAAATATGTTAATACAGACAAAGATATTTTATTGAAACATGCTAAACTGCCCGGCCCTGATGTAATCCTTACAGGAAGCGTCACCCCAAAAAATATTCAAACGGCCGCCATGATCTGTGCTGCCTATACCAAAGCAACCCCGGGTGACACTACAGACATAAGGGTCATAAAAAAGGAAGGCGACACTATCCTCCGCGTCAAAACCGTCAAGATGGTGGCGTTTAAACACCTAATGATATAGAATCTCCCTTTAAGCCAGACTTAAAGGGAATTAACCGTTGTTGAAAAGGCTGATAATCCATTTAATAATAAATCATCTTTTCCCAGAATTCTTTTTCATCCTTGTCCCAGTCAGGACCGAATTTTTCATCACAAAATGCTCCAAGCCTTTTGTACCAAGTTGTCCAGGGATTTTTCCCTTCCTTTTTAGCCTTTAATACATCAATAAGAAAGGTTTCAATATTAATCATTTCTTCTTTGGGTATATACGAGCAGGCACCGCCAAGATAAGATTTTTTAATATTATCCGGGCTGAGGGCATGGGCCGTAAGCATGACGGTTATAACATTTTTCTGGGTGGCGGTTTCCAATAGCTGATAGCCGTCAACACCCATGATATCAAGAATCGCTATATCAAACTCCTGAGTTTTAAGAAAATTATCTGCTTCCTCAAAGCTTTGTGCTCTGACCAGTGTACACATGTCGAGCAACTCTTCCAAAGAATCAAGGACATCCGGTTCATCATCAACAATCAGAATTCTTTTGTTTTCTATAGTAATCTCTGACATATTTTTTTCCGATCAATTAAAGGTTATGGTAAGAATTATGGCGATTCATGCAGTGCACCATAAGCTTATTATAAATCATATCCGAAAAGATTCAATACAATTTTGCTTTTAGCTGTCCGCAGGCCGCTAAAATATCATCGCCTTTGCTCTTTCTTGTCATTGCTGTGATATTTCGATCCAATAAAATCTGCAGGAAATCACTGATTTCTTTTTTAGTGGGACGTTTGAATCCACTTTTATCATATCCATTGAAGGGGATCAGATTTACTTTTGCTTTAATGGGATCCAAAAGTTTCACAAGTCTCAAGGCATCCTCTTTTGTATCATTCACCCCTTTCATTAAAATATACTCAAATGTAATCTTATTTCTTGGCTTTATGGTAAAGGTCCGACAGGCTTCTAATAATTCATTTAAAGGATATTTTTTATTGATGGGCATTAAACGTGACCGCATCTTGTCAGTGGTTGCATTTAAAGAGACGGCAAGATTCACACCGGTATCAAGGCCCAATTGTGTTATTTTCGGGACCAGGCCGCATGTGGAGACCGTTACCCGCCTGGATGAAAATTTAAGTCCATAATCACTGTCGGTGATAATCTCTAATGCCTTTATCAGGGTTTTGTAATTGGCAAGCGGCTCCCCCATTCCCATGAACACGATGTTGGAGAGTTTTAAGGGATCAATCTTTTTTTGAATCAGATAATATCTTGCATCCCTGATCTGGGCAATGATTTCACAAACATTTAAGTTCCGGACGAATCCTCCTTTGGCCGTCAAACAAAATTGACAATTCTGGGCACACCCGACCTGTGAAGACACACAAAGCGTAAAATGATCCTTTTCAGGGATCAAGACCGATTCAATATGCTGTCCATCCGACAGTTTATGTAAAAACTTTTC
>JAFCZY010000335.1 GCA_019314105.1 Deltaproteobacteria bacterium | reverse complement strand
CAGCATCTGAGCTGTCTATATCAAACAACTCTTTGGTAATATGGTTCACAACCGCCTTGGGGCCGACCTTATATTCCATACCGACATCCTTCATCCCATCCGGAGTTGGCATCAATAAAACTGCAAATAAAAGGATAACCGGAATAATGAACAGTTTCCAGTCTATATATTTATCGTATCCAGTCGCTTTCTTTTCTTTTTTCATTTATACCCTTCCTGTATCAAAATTTTATTCATCATCATCGCCTTTAAGAATTTCGCGAGGGGATCTCATGAATTTTTTGGCTTGTGCCAGCCTGATTTTTTCCTCAAGCCTTTGCCGTTTTTCAAATGCCTCTATTGCTTTTTCAATAATTTCATCAATATCAGCCGGTTTCATCAGGTAATCGCTGGCCCCTGATTTCAGTCCGACAATGCCCCTGATTTCAGTCCGACAATGGCTGAATCCACCGTAGCATGCCCGGTCAGCATAATGACTTCCACCAAGGGATAAAGACTCTTTATTGCCTTTAAAGTCTCATTTCCATCCATCCCCGGCATTTTGACATCAAGAATAACCACATGAACATTCTGCAGTTTGAGTTTTTCAAGCGCCTCATTACCACTCTGGGCGGTTAAGACACCATACCCTTTTTTTTCAATCAGTTTTTTGGTTGTTTTAAGAAACCGTTCTTCATCATCAACCAGCATGATTTTCATTTTTTCCACAATAACCCTCCCTAACTTTTATTAATGTATCGCCGGTAAACTGATAACAAAGGTCGTACCGACATTTTGGTCACTATTAAGTTTCATGGTGCCGCCAAAACTTTCTATGATCCCGTAACAAACGGAAAGCCCGAGCCCGGTCCCTTTCCCCACAGGTTTTGTGGTGAAAAAAGGAGAAAATACTTTTTCAATATTTTCCGAACTGATACCGGATCCATTATCACTAATTTTTATTTCAACCCGGTTTTCATTTTCCCTGCGAACGGCAACACTCAGCCTCCCACCGGATGAACCATGCCGTTCTTCAATGGCATCCATGGCATTATTAAAAAGATTGAGCATCACCTGCTGAAACTGAGATGGATCTCCCATAAACCCGGGAACCTGGTCTGGAATCGTTTTAATAATTTCAATCCCACTGACTGTCGCTTTTTTTTCTATCATGCTGATAATCTCAGGAATAATAATAGAAGGGCGCAAAAGTTGCTCTTTTACTTCATTTTTTCGTCCGAATTTCAAAATAGCATGGGTGATTTCAGAACAGCGGTTCACTTGAAGTTTTATCTGATCCAATGAATCCTCAATATCTATTATATCTTCATTTTTTTCCATGCCATCTTTACCAAAAACATCCTCCATAAGGGTTTCTATCAGGGTATATTCACTTTTCATAATTTGCAGAGGATTATTTATTTCATGGGCAAATCCGGCTGCCATTTCACCGATTTCAGCCAGTTGAGTAGCCCGGATCAACTGATTTCCAAGGCTTTCTTTTTCCATCCCCAGCTGCTCGATCCTTTTGAGGATATGTTCAGTAGTATATATTGCGATTATGATAATGATTGCCCCACCAATGACCATGATCATTAAACTGATGTATAAAGCTGAATAGAGCGATCTATACGCATCTTTTTTTTCCTGTCGAACCACCAGAACCCATTCCCGATTTTTAAGCCAGGTGGTGGCATACAAATATTTATTTTTTGCAGCATCAGATTTAACAAAGGTTTGTATGCTGTTTTCCGATTCCGGGAACTCTAAATATTCGTGATCTTTTTCCAGAACCCGGATGCCCCCGGAACGTCTGGCGGTTTGAGCAATCCCGTTTTTATTTAAAATATAAGATTCTCCTGTCCTTCCGATTCTCACTTTTGATACCAGGGTGTCAAAAAACAGGGTGTCAATGGTTGCCCTGAGTACCCAGGTGTTGTTCCCAGCGCCCTGCCTTACCGCAATGATAAAATGAGGAACATTTCTATACCCTAAAAAAATATCGCTGATATAGTAGCCGGTCTGCATGACTTTTTTGAACCATACCTCATCCTTATACTCTTTTCCTTTCAGCGGATACTTGCCGGAATACTTTATATGGATGCCCTGAGAATCAAAAAGTCCCAGGTCAACAAAGGCGCCTGACCGGGTTTTTAAATTTTCAAAGATGGTGTTTATGGTTTTGGCAGAGTTTATTTCTTCAAAATCATAGGTGTTTGTGATGAGTTCAAGGTCTGACTGGCGTTCCATCAGGAAGGATTCGATCATATCACAATGATCTTCCACTATCCGTTTCAAACTGCTGACAGTATTGGTTTCAAGTGCCGTAATAAAAAAATAAAAACTCACCCCGATAGCCAATAAAAAGGGAATGAATGGGACGATTATCATATTGGTTAAGATAGATCGTTTGAGCTGTTTTTCTTTATCTTTACGTTTGCGATTGTTTTTTTCCATTATGCTCTCTTAAGTTTTATGTTACGAATGACTTTTATACCGTCATTTAAAATACATTGAATATCCTAAGAGCAACTATGATGCCGTTTTGATTCCACGACCCGCAAAAAAACATAACCCATTGAAATATAAAAAATATTTTTGTTTTAGCGTTTGGGCTGATAAAAAAATAATTTGAAATACGTGTCAGGTATTTTTACAAATTGTAAATTAATTTATATGAAAGTAGAAAAATATGAATTTTGAGCAGTGAGAAACGGCAGGAGAAAAAGAAATGCAAGACAATATTTCTCTACTGAACCGTTTTTTCAGTCAGGGACTTATCCTGTTGCACTCAGGGGAAACACCAATTGAAATATTATTATATTTACCATTGACGAACTTATATTATAAGTTTATATTATATTTATGAAACAGGTAAAATACAAAACAAAAGCAATCAGGCAGATAAAAAAAATTAAGGATATGGTGATTAAAAAAGAAATTACGGAAAAAATTAATCAATTAAAAAATTATCCTGATACTTCTCTTAAAGTTAGCAGATATAAGACTACTGATTTATTGAAGTTCAGAGTTAAAAAATGGAGAGTTTTCTTTACCGCTGAACTTGAAATAATCAAAATACAGGAGGTTAAAAAAAGAAATGAACGTACTTACAAATAATGTTCAAGTAATAAAAAAAGATGGGATACCGGCCTTTGCCGTCATACCATATGAGGATTACCTGACGCTTTTGCCGAA
>JAFCZY010000334.1 GCA_019314105.1 Deltaproteobacteria bacterium | reverse complement strand
CTGGCAAAAGTTTTACCGCCGCCTGTCGGCACGGTGAGAGTATAGATTCCCTGAGAACTTTCTGCCTTTTTTTTGCATTGATCGGAAATTTCCCGGCGCGCCGTGTCAATTTCATTACGAACCGGAAAACTTGCAAGTTTGGCTTCCAAGCGATCAATGGCAATTTGCCAGTCCACTGGTAATTTTGACCGAAATCGGACATTCCCAGGATTTTCAAAATCGGCGCTATCAATCCGGTCGGCATCGATCACACAACTGAAAAGAAAACGCAGAAAGAAACCAAGCCTGAATTGTTTTATGGTCTCAGATTCATTTTTCTCTGGAACAACTAACAGAACAAGTTTGTTCCAAAACTTCCGTAAAAACTTATCAGTGGCCAGATCATTAAGCTTATTTAATACTGCATCATCGGCATTCTCAAGGCATTCCTGTAAATGAGTCTTTCCCTGATCTTTGTTAATCCTGTTAGAAAAACCATTTTCACCGCCAGGCTTCAAACAATCAATCAACCCCCCATGATGAGAGGCCAGGCATACAGCGAGTATTTGCCCAACCAGCTTACCTTGAACGCCATACCTCTTTAATCGTTGCCATATCCATTGAGCCCCGGCAGTGGAATGGTCAATTTTACCTCTTAGCGCATTGGAATCCACATAATCATCAAGATCAGGGTTTAGCATTCCAGTGGCTGATCGGATATAGGCCTGAAACTGCTGACTGTATTTCCCAACATCATGCAACAATCCAAGGATACTCCCTGCTTCTGCCACACCTATTTTACCAGCAAGCCTGCCGCAGATAGCAGAGACCTCGTCTAAATGATTGCTAACAGATTGAATTTTTTGATCAAAACTACGATGATGCGCTATAAATTCATCTATCAAAAGCCATTCTCCTTATTTCCTATCTATTTTATATTTCTTTTCAATACCCTTTATTTTAATTAATTCTTTTTTTGCTTCTTCAATATTTTGGGCTGTTAGCATCAGGTCAAAAAACCGGCCGTTGGGGGTAAGGCATCTTCTTGTTGAATCGGGTTCCTGGAATCCAGTGGAATCATAGAATTCTTTGATTCCGGCATCCAACTGGTTTCTTAGTCTGGTGGAGATCAGATCAAGTTCATGGAGGCGGTAAAGAAAGGATTGAGCTGATACACCAAACCGGTGCTTGATTCTTAAAAGAAGGTCCCAAGACCAGCCATCTGAGGTAATGCCGAGCTGATTGACGGTGGCACGGACGGCAGCTTCCGGCATTAAAAAGGTGGCGGCGAATCGTCCTGCTGCGCGATTGGCATTTATGGGTCTTAATTTTTCTGATTCTTTTTTGTTATCTGATTCACTTTCGTTAACAGGGGTTTCAAATAAATCTGTTTTCTGCAGGCGGGATTGATTAGAGATAAGGAGGGCACCAAGTTCAAGGCCTAACGAAAAGAGTTGTCGTTCAGAATTATTTTTTGAGTTCAGGAAGAAAAAAGCATTGTGGTAGACTGGCTCATAAATTGAAAAAGAATCCATATCCCTGGAGTCCCTTGGGAATTGAAAAATAATGACGCGCAAGCCGAGGTTTTCAAACAATTCAAAATAATCAAACACTACGCCATCATATATTCCAAAATATTTCCGGATGGAAGAAGCAAGAGTTTCCATTCCCTGATAATCAGGCTTAAACGGAACGGATAAAGGCAGACAGGCGTATTTGGGTACATTGCAGATATCTTCAAGTGCGTGAAAAGCCGCTACGATATCATGGGTTGCAGCTAATAATTGTTTGGGGATTTTATCAGGTTCGGGGTGGATGGCGATAAAATTGGAAGAATTGTCTGTATCTTTTGTTTTTAATTCAATATGCTGAACATCATTGGCAAATAAAACCTCTGTAGAGACATTTAGTGCACAGGAAAGGCTATAAATCACCTGGGCGGAAGGCGCATTTTTACCCAGCTCAATTCGCCCCAGAGGACCTTCCCTGATGCCAATTTTCCGGGCAAGATCTATTAATGTCCAATTTCTTGCTCTTCGCAGGAAGCGAATATTTTTCCCGATATCTGGAATATCAGTTTTCATGGGAATAAGAAAACCATATAATTCTTTTTATGTCAAATTTTATTTTTTATTGGATAAAAAAAAATTATATGGTTCTTTTTATTTTTTATTTTTTACAATCAGCTCAATCCCTGGTCCAGCATTGCGTCTGCCACACGCCGGAATCCGGCAACGTTTGCACCGAATATGTAATTACCTTTTTTATTAAACTCAGTAGATGCTTCATAACACTGGTCATGGATATGTTTCATTACCTGGTGAAGTCGATTATCAACCTCCTCTTCTGTCCAGTTCATAAATATGGAATTTTGTGCCATTTCAAAACAGGAACAAGCTACTCCGCCTGCATTACAAGCCTTTGCAGGGCCATAAATGATATCTGCATTTTCCAAAAATTCCATGGCATCCAGGGTGACGGGAAGGTTTGCCCCTTCCACAAGCACTTTGACCTTGTTTTTTACCAGGGCTTTTGCATCATCCAGATCCAGTTCATTTTGTGTGGCACAGGGGAATGCGATATCGCACGGGATATCCCAGGGTCGTTTGCCCGGATAAAAGTTTACTTTAAACCGATCGGCATAATCTTTTACCACATCATTTCCGCTCAACCGCAGTTTCAGCATATAATCGACTTTTTCACCGGTCACCCCATCAGGATCATGGATGAATCCATCCGGCCCGGAAAGGGTGACAACCTTACCACCCAGCTCATTGACCTTTTTAACAAC
>JAFCZY010000333.1 GCA_019314105.1 Deltaproteobacteria bacterium | reverse complement strand
TTTGTTTTTGTCTATAGCTCAAAAAACTTGGTAGAAAAAATTGCTGATTCGTGGCACCAAATAGATGCAAGCTGAAACTTCTGTGTTATTTTACCAGGGACTCGAAGATATGGTATTCTTCTATATGATAATGGGGCTCCGGATAAATCGCAATGGGTTTTGAAAATTGTTTTTCAAGGGACGAGACCAGGTGCTTTTCCCTGCCATGGAGCAATTGAGCGATTTCCGGATGCACTTTAACCGTGAACCTGTTGCCCATGATATCACCGGCTTCGCTGACAAGATCCCTGTAAATCTTATGGCAGATGGATTTTCCTGATAAAAGATGTCCATCGCCGTTGCAATAGAAACAGGGCTCACAAAGGGTGCGGGTCAGGTTCCGTCTGATTCTTTTCCTGGTCATCTGAATAAGGCCAAGCTCGGTTAACGGCAGGACATTGGTCTGACTCTTGTCTTTTTTCATGGCGTTATTCATATGTGCCATGACTTTTTTCTTGTGCTGTTCTTTTTTCATATCAATAAAATCAATAATAATAATACCGCCGATATTTCGAAGCCGTATCTGGTAGGCTATCTCTTTCACCGCCTCAAGATTGGTTTTAAGGATGGTTTCATCAAAATTATGCTTTCCCACATACCGGCCGGTATTCACATCTATGGCCACAAGAGCCTCTGTCTGCTCAATCACAATATATCCACCGGATTTGAGCCACACTTTTTTCTTTAATGCTCTTGCCACATCTCCTTCAATGTTATAGGCATCGAAAATAGATTCCCTTCCCTGATAAAATTCCACAGATAATTTCACATCCGGCATCAGCCTTTTTAAAAAATTCTGAACATTTTCATATTCTTCCTTTGAATCGATAATCAGCTTATCGGCTTCATTGCCCAAAAGATCCCTGACCGCCCTGAAGGTTACGGTAAGATCTTTATATACGAGAGATGTGGCAGAGGTTGTCTTACTCTTTGCCAGAATATCTTCCCAGGTTTTGGTTAAAAAATCGATTTCTTTTTTGATGGTGTCTTCATCAATTCCCTGGGCCTGTGTTCTGAGTATATATCCGAATTTATTTTTCCGAATAGCGACTAAAAGTTCTTTTAACCGTGTTCTTTCAGTGTCATTTTCAATTCTTTTTGATATGCCGATATGATCAACCGTGGGCATTAATACCATGTAGCGGCCTGCCAGGGAAATATGGGTAGTGATTCTCGGTCCCTTGGTACCAATGGATGATTTGGCTACCTGGACCAGGATTTCCTGACCTTCTATAAGCAATTCATCAATACCGCACCCCTGGTTTAAAGAGGTTTTCCAGGAGGTATACTTATCTGCCATATCTGTTGTTTCAATATCTTCATCATCAGATTCAGTCTCCGCTTCCTCGTCAGTGTCCTGCTCAAATTTCCGATACATTTTATGACTGGCTGTATCCAGAACATCGTCCACATATATGAAAGCGGCCTGATCAAACCCAATATCAACGAAAGCAGCCTGCATTCCCGGAAGAACCCGCTGTACCCGTCCCTTATAAATATTGCCGGCAATGGATGTTTCGTCTTCTCTTTCAATAAAAACTTCTACAATGGTGCCGTTTTCAAGAAGCGCCACTCGTGTTTCATGGGGGGCTGCATTCACAACAAGTTCTTTTAACATGGTTTTATCTTCTTTATCCTTGCCATTTTTATGGCATCTTCATCCAGTTTAAAATATTTTCTCAGTATTTCTGTAGGCCTTATCGTTCTTTCACTATATTTTTTTAAAACCATTTTAATGGTTTGTAAATCAATAAAGGATATTTTCTCAACAGATTTCCGCAGATCGGTTTTCCTTATTTTCCCTTTTTTGCTCAAATCCTCAACCATAAATTCTGTTAAATTCAAAAATTCGTCCACTTCTTCCTGGCCAATACAAACATCCGATAATCCGATAATATAGCAGGAAGCCGGGTCATTTCTTTTTACAAACTTGTTGAAAGGCTTGCACCCTGTGATGCAACGGCCTTCGGGAAGCGTTTTGTTTAACAGATCAACAATTTCTTTGGGTGGCAAATCCTTTTCAAGGTAGATAAAAAGTGTTTCTTCTTCACTTTCCATTCCAACGGGCAGAGCATTTTCAAAGGAAAGTCGCATGGAAGGATTAAATCCTTGTGAATATTTAACCTTTAACCCGGTTCTTTTCACAGCCCTCTGCACAATGGTGGCAAGTTCAAGATGTCCGAAAAATCTTGCTATTCCAAGTTTTGAAAAAGTGATCTCAAATTTCTTAAAACTGTCATCCGGCAACCGTTTCAGATCGTCTGCGGTTTCCGGATCAGTTTTTGGGGTATCTGTAAGGATATCGTGCAATACCGGCTTGATCTTTTTAAAATCACACACACCGCAACCCGTGCAGTCATTCTCCCTGCAATCCGGGGTGAGTACTTTTTCTTTGGCTTTTTGAAATTCTTTTTTGAAAAAATCCGGAGACACGCCTGAATCAATGTGGTCCCAGGGAAGCGCTTCTTCATCCTTTCGCTGCCTTGTCGTATAAAACAAAGGATCAATCCCTGTTTCTTCAAAAGCCTTTTGCCATAAAGAGAAATCAAACTTATCGGTCCAACCGTCCAGGCGGCACCCTTTTTCAAAGGCCGCAACCAGAAGCTTTGACAATCTTCTGTCACCCCTTGCCCAAACTCCTTCAACCAGGCTCATCTCAGGACTTTGCCATTTGAGCTTCACCTTGCGATGCCTTAAATTATCTTTTAAATATTGCAGTTTTTCTTTTGTTTCATCCA
>JAFCZY010000332.1 GCA_019314105.1 Deltaproteobacteria bacterium | reverse complement strand
TATCGATCAAAAAGGTACAGAGGATGCAGGAAAGCAGGGACATCAAATCAAAGGTGCAGCCGGCAATGTAGGGGCTAATACCCTCAGAGAAATTGCTTCTGACATCGAGACAGCTGGGAAAGCAGGGGAGTTAGATAGGCTTATCTTTCTTGTGCCCCGATTGGAAGAAGCATTTGATCAATTGAAAAAGGTAATGGAGGAAATGATCCGATGAAAATATTGATTGCCGAAGATGACATAACTTCCCGGATCATGTTGGCGTCTGTTTTAAAAAAATGGGGCTTTACCCTGGTTTTGGCGTGCGATGGAAAAGAAGCATGGGATGTCATGCAATCTAAAGATGCGCCCAGACTTGCCATCCTTGACTGGCAAATGCCTGAAATGAACGGAATTGAGGTGTGTCAAAAAATACGTGAAATCGATACCTCCGATTCACCCTACCTGATTGTCCTGACGTCAAAAGATGAGAAAAAGGATATCGTCAAGGGTCTTGAAGCCGGCGCAAACGATTTTATTTCAAAACCTTATGATAATCAAGAGCTGCGGGCCAGAATCAATGTCGGCAAACGGATGGTAACGCTTCAATCCGAACTTGCTGATGCATACAAATCACTGAAACATGAAGCCATGCATGATCCTTTGACCAATATTTATAACCGCCGGGCAATTATGGAACTTCTGGAAAAAGAAATTGCCAGAGCGAAACGGGAAAAAACCGGTCTGTGCGTTGGCTTGTGTGACCTTGATCATTTTAAAAAGGTGAATGATACCTATGGCCATCAAATTGGTGATGAGGTGTTGATTGCGTTTACCCGACTGGTCTCGGATAAGTTGCGGCTAAATGACCATGTGGGCCGGATTGGGGGGGAAGAATTTCTGATTGTGGTATCCGGATCTAAAGAGTTAAAACAGGATGTCATGTTTGAACGGATCTGTGAGCACGTTCGTAACAGTGAAATTCCCACTGAAAAAGGAAATGTTTCTATCACTGTCAGTATCGGGGTGGCTCAATATACGGGTAGTGAAAATTCTGACGCCTTGCTGGCAGCAGCAGATACGGCTTTATATCATGCCAAGAAAACTGGGAGGGACAGTGTCGTTTATGCAAAAACAAGGTAAGGATTATATTGTGTTCCCTTTGGATTTTGCTTCTGTAAAGGAAGCAAAAGAGTATGTGAAACTCCTTGATGGAAACGTGGGAATGTTTAAAATCGGCCTTGAATTGTTTATTGATCAGGGGCCGTCTGTGGTTCAAATGGTCAAAAAAGAGAGCCGGGCAAAAATATTTCTTGATCTTAAGCTTCATGATATTTCAGCTACTGTTCTAAGGGCCATGGGAAGGGTCGCAGCGTTAGGCGTTGATCTTGTCACTGTTCATTGTTCATCATCAAAAAATATGCTTGAAAGGGCTGTGCAGGGTGGGCAGGGGAAAACAGGTGTGCTGGGAGTCACCCTTTTAACGGATAATGATGCGGATATAGTTAAAGCGTCCGGATTTAAAGGCGAATTTGTAAAAGACCCCCAACTTCTGGTCATGCATCGGGCAAAAATGGCCTATGATGCCGGGTGCAAAGGGGTGGTCTGCTCAGGTCAGGAAGTGCAACAGATAAAAAAGCGTTTTGGAGACTCTTTTCTGGCCGTAACACCGGGAATCAGACCGGCATGGACATTTCTTGAAAATGATGATCAAAAAAGAGTCACCACTCCGGGTCAGGCCATTGCTCTTGGCAGTGACCTGATCGTTATTGGCCGACCCATAAGGGATGCCGATGATCCAGGAAAGGCTGCTCAAGCTGTCATTAAGGAGATTGAAGCAGCCCTGAATCCTTTATAAAATTTATTTTTCCTGATCCAGCCCGAATGTGGTATGGAGCGTTCGGACGGCAAGCTCAGCATATTTTGCCAGGATGATACAGGAGATTCTGATCTCGGAAGTACTGATCAGCCGGATATTGATATTTTCAGCTGCCAGGGCCTGGAACATGGTGGCTGCCACGCCGGAATGACTTTTCATCCCCAGTCCGATAACCGAAACCTTGGCAATTTCTTCAGCCGTGAGAATCTCAACGGCACCAATCTGTTTGGCAACTTTATAGGAGATTTCTTTTGCCCGTTCAAAGTCATCTTTGGTCACCGTAAAGGTCAGGTCTGTCTCTCCGCCGGAGCGGGTATTCTGAATAATCATGTCCACGCTTATTTCCGCCTCTGCTAGCGGGGTGAATATCTTTGCAGAAACACCGGGCTGGTCAGGAACACGTTTTAAAGTGATTCTTGCTTCATTCATATCACAGGTAATACCTGATACAATGACACTTTCCATATCAGAGCTCTCGTTAACAACCATTGTTCCTTCCTCCTCATTGAATGATGACCTTACATGTATGGGCACATTATATTTTTTTGCAAATTCAACCGAACGAATCTGAAGCACCTTGGCACCCAGTATGGCCATTTCAAGCATTTCTTCATAGGATATTCTGTTGATTTTTCTGGCAGCGCGGCAAATCCTGGGGTCCGTGGTATACACGCCATCCACATCTGTGAAGATTTCACAGACATCAGCTTTCAGGGAGGATGCAATGGCGACGGCTGATGTGTCAGACCCACCGCGACCCAGGGTAGTGATGGTGCCATCTTCGTCTGCGCCTTGAAAGCCTGCAACAACGGCAATATTTCCTTCTTTAAGGGCCGATTGTATATTTTGACCATTAATATCAAGTATCCTTGCCTTACCGGATGTTTTATCCGTTCGAATCCCTGCCTGGAAACCCAGAAAC
>JAFCZY010000331.1 GCA_019314105.1 Deltaproteobacteria bacterium | reverse complement strand
TGATAACTCTGATATGATTGTTATCCCTGAAGCCGGAACGGCTAAAATAGATCCCTTTTTCAAAGTCCCGACACTTGCCATCATTGGCAATATTCATGAACCCATCACTCTGGAAGCTTACAGCCGTGACCCCAGAGGGATTGCCAAAAAAGTTGAACAATACATCAAAAGCACGGGGCTTGGTGATACGATTTACGTTGGCCCTGAACCTGAATTTTTTATCTTCAGTAATATTCGATATGCTTCTGAACCCAATGCTGCTTTTTTCGAAATTGATTCTCCTGAAGCCCATTGGAACACCGGCGCTGATGAAATGCCTAATCTTGGATATAAAATCCGCGCCAAACACGGATATTTCCCCCTGCCCCCTAATGACCAATACCAGGACATGAGAACCGAAATGATGTTGACGTTGGAAGAACTCGGAATTGCCATGGAATGCCAGCATCATGAAGTAGCCTCTGCCGGTCAGTCTGAAATCGATCTTAGATTTGATTCTCTGTTAAACATGGGAGACAGCCTTGCATGGTTCAAATATGTCCTTAAAAATGTTGCTGCTAAACATGATCACACCGTAACCTTCATGCCCAAACCATTATATGGTGACAATGGAACCGGCATGCACACCCATATGAGTTTCTGGAAAGATGGGAATCCCTTATTTGCAGGCAACAAATATGCCGGCATGTCAGATATGGCGCTTTACGCCATCGGCGGTATCATGAAACACTGCAAAGCCCTTTGTGCCATCACAAACCCCACTACCAACTCCTACAAAAGACTGGTTCCCGGCTTTGAAGCACCCATCAATCTTGCCTATTCCAGTAGGAACAGAAGTGCTGCCATCAGGCTTCCCATGTATTCGGGATCTCCCAAAGCCAAACGGATTGAATTTCGAACCCCGGATCCCTCATGCAACGGATACATGGCTTTTTCAGCTATTGCAATGGCCATGATTGACGGTATCCAGAACAAAATCGATCCGGGCGATCCAATGGATAAAAATATTTATGATCTCCCACCGGAAGAGCTTGCTGAAATGGAATCTGCACCCGGTTCTCTGGAAGAGGCACTATCTGCTCTGAAAGAAGACCATGACTTTTTGCTGAAAGGCGATGTATTTACCAAAGATGTCATTGAATACTGGATTGACTATAAAATGGAAAACGAAGTTAAACCGGTTATCAGTCGCCCTCATCCCCATGAATTCTATCTCTATTACGACATTTAAATCCTTCTAAGAGATTTAAACAAAACCGACACCCGGTCATCGAAAGTTTTAGTGACCGGGTGTTTTTTATTCGTATTTTTTTGATGCAATCCAAAAAAAAATAGGTTATAAGAAATAAAAAATTGTACCCGTATGATTATTTTTGCAATTTTGCGATGTCTGGCATATGATCGAAAAAAAAGGAGCGGGCAAAAAAAACCATGAAACTTATGTTGCCATCATTACACACAAAACTGATTACTTTTTTTATTTTCATCTCTTTTTTAATCTTATCCTCTCCTTTATCAGGGCAGGAAACCAAGAAAGGCAATGAGTTTGACAAATTAATCCAGCAACTTATCCATGATGGATTTGAAAAAGAAAAGATAGAACGATTGTTTTCCAACAAAAATATTTTTTTCAATCCTGAAGGTGTATCCCTGTTCTTTATTCATACGGAATCAAGTCTTAATTACAACCAGTTTACATCAAAAAAATCCATTAAAAAGGCGTTGAAATATTTAGACGCTCATAAAACTGCTCTTGACCAGGCACAAAAAGCATACGGCGTTGATAAAACAATCATCACCGCTATTTTGCTTGTTGAAACACGGCTTGGATCATATCTTGGAAACCGAATTGTTATTAACACTCTTTCCACCATGGCTGCGTTGACAGATGACTCATTGAGGGAAAGAATCTGGAACTCCATTCCTAACAAGAAAAAAACCGAAAAAGGGGCCTTTATAAAAAAAGTTCAAAAACGTTCAAAATGGGGATATGAGGAACTCAAAGCCCTTATCAAATATTCAGAACAAGAAAATCTTGCGCCCGAAAGTATCAAAGGCTCATATGCAGGCGCCATGGGAATTTCCCAATTCATGCCTTCCAATGCGCTTAAACTCGCCAAAGATGGAAACAACGATGGCAAAATCGATCTTTTTACCCATGCCGATGCCATTTTCAGTGTGGCCAACTACCTGAACCATCATGGCTGGAAACCCGGGATTGCAAGGCAAAAACAACATGAGGTATTGTTCAGCTATAACCACAGTAATTACTATGTGGACATATTGTTAAAAATCTCAGACAAGTTAAAAGAATAAAAAAACAGCTCTGATGGACCAAACCATTTTATATATCCTGCTTATTTTCGCTATATCTTTCGGCCTGACCATGCTGGCCTTAATCGACATTATCCTTAAGGATTTCGGATCAATAAAAATAAAAATCATCTGGCATTTTGTTGCCATCATTCCCATCATAGGCTGGCTCATATATCTTATCTTTGGTTTCAAAAAAGGGCAAAAAAACAAGCCTGCATAAGCCGGTAATTTTATTTGACAATATACACACTTTAATATAAGTATAAGTACTTTTGTGGTCCCATCGTCTAGCGGTTAGGACGCTAGCCTCTCACGCCGGAAACCGGGGTTCGATTCCCGGCCTCTCACGCCGGAAACCGGGGTTCGATTCCCCGTGGGATCACCACTTAGAGTATCAAGGGTTTTGGCAAATTGCTGAAACCTTTTTTATTTTCCTGAATGAATTTTTCCAACCCTATTTCCAACCTTTTGAGTAGATTTCAGGGTAAATTGGGGTACAAACAAACATAAAAAATGCTTTGGGAAATTCAGTATAAATATTTTTCCAACCCCGATTTTATAATAAAAATAGTATTTTTTATTCTCCATCCCTAAAATCTCAAAATTTTATTTTTCCAACACCGTTTTTGATTTCAAATCTGTTTTTTGAGAAAAATCACCAGATCCAGGGATATGTCCAACCCTTTTTCCTGTATATACTGCATTTTTCGATATTGGAGCATCCC
>JAFCZY010000330.1 GCA_019314105.1 Deltaproteobacteria bacterium | reverse complement strand
GACAACCGCATTGGAACTAAGCCCGCTGATGGCCTGGGGTCCTGTTATCACGCCGGATAATGGCAGAAGCACCATCATGAGAAGCCCGACCATATCCACTCTTACAACCTCGAAAACAAATAAGACAGTTACAAAAATTAAAAATCCAAAGACAATCATCATATCCGGGGTCATTTCAAGAGGGGGGATCATTTTTTATGAGGCACCATATTCTTTAAGATAAGCATCAATTTTTGCAAGCATGCGGTCATCAAGAATTATTTTTCCATCTATTTCTTTATTGTGGAGATAATTCTTTATCTCTGTGATGGTGACAATGGAGTGGATGGGAATACCAAGGGTCTCTTCCACTTCCTTTAATGCATTTTTATCGGTGTTGCCTTTTTCCTGGCGGTTGACGCTGATGATAATGCCGCTGACCGTTGGGTTTTCACAGAATTTAAGGATTTCAAGAGATTCCCGGATGGCTTTGCCGGATGTAATAACATCATCCACTAAAATCAGCCGGGTGTCGGATGTCAGGGGCATGCCCACCACAAGGCTTTTGTCTGCATAGGTTTTGGCTTCTTTTCGATTGAATACATACCCTTTATCCATGCCCATATCCGATAGTGCCTGGGCAGCAGCAATACATAAGGGGATCCCTTTGTAAGCAGGGCCATAGATGCCGTCGAAGTTGCCGGAGAAATGTTCCTGTATGGCTTTGGCGTAATAGATGCCGAGTTTTTTAATTTTGAGACCGGTGTCAAACATGCCGGTGTTAATAAAATAAGGGGCAATCCGGCCACTTTTTAATTCAAATTCGCCAAATTTTAAGGCATTGCAGTCAATTAAAAATTCAATAAATTCTTCTTTGTAGGTCATTTACAACAATCCTTTGCAATATGTCTATTTACATCGCCAGGAAAAATACTGGGCAAGATCAACCTCTTTACCGGATTTTAACAGGGCTTTTGTATTAAAGTCTTTTATACCACGAAGGGCGGAAGAATCAAAGACCGGGCCGTCTTTGCAGACCACCTGTTTGCCGCAGACACAGGCGCCGCAAACCCCGAATCCACATCTCATGTAGCGTTCCAGAGAAACCTGGCAGGGGATATGGTGTTTTTCGCAGAGGTTGAAAACATGGTACATCATGATTTCAGGGCCACAGGTATAGACCCTGTCAAAGTGTCTGCCCGAAGCAATTTCATTTTCCAGGAGTTCCGTGACAAATCCTTTGCGGCCGAAACTTCCATCATCCGTGCAGAAGAGTCTGTCCATATCAAACCGGTCTGGAAAGAGGATAAATTCTCTGGATCTTGCTCCGTGGATAAAGCAGGTGTTTTCGGGAAGTTGTTCTACCAGTGTGGCCAAGGGTGCCATGCCGCAACCACCGGCAACAACGGCTACGGCATCCTCTGGTTTGATATCAAATCCATTCCCAAAAGGCCCTCGAATGCCAATCAGGTCGCCTTTCTCCAGGGTAATGGCTTTTTGGGAAAAAATGCCTTTGGCCTCAATGGTGATGGCAAATTCATTTTTTGAGTGATAGGAAATGGTATAGGGCTTTTCATCAATTCCTGGAATCCATACCATGATGAATTGACCGGGTTTGAAGGGCAGGGCATAATTGAAGAACAGGGTGGCAAATGCCGGGCCGTCAACTTGTTTTTTTTCAACCCTGAGCATGATATGTTTCTGATCGGTAATGGTGGTCATGATGCGTCTTCCTTATGGGCTGCCCCTATAATGTCTTCCAGAGTGTAATGATGATCTGAAAGCCAGGTATCTATTTCATCGGCGACCGTTTGAAACACATCAATTCCCCTGTACCGGACGGCACTTCCCATGCCCACAAGACTGGCCCCTGCCATGATCATTTCAATGGCGTCTTCTCCTGTGGTAATGCCGCCAAGTCCGATGATGGGAATTTTTACGGCCTTATAAATATCAAACACACACCGGACAGCAACAGGCTTTATCATGGGGCCGGAAAGCCCCCCTTTTTTAAAGGCCAGCACCGGCATTTTGGACTCAATATCAATCACCATTCCCGGGCCCACCGTGTTGATGGCGCAGATGGCATCGGCCCCTGCATCTTCACAGGCCCTGGCAATATCACCGATATCCGGGGCCTGGGGGGTCAGTTTTACAATAAGCGGAACATTGATTACTTTTTTAACGGCAGACACAACATCATGGGAAGACTGTGGGTTGATCCCGAATATCATGCCATGCTTTTCAGAGTTGGGACAGGAGATATTAATCTCGATAAAATCCGGTTTTTTGGAAGATACAAATTCCGCCACCATCCGGTATTCTTTAACAGATCCGCCATAAATGCTTGCAATTAAGGGGAACTCTCTTTTTTCAAGATCCTCCCACTCATTTTCCATGTTCAAATACCCGGGAGACGGCAGTCCCACGGCATTGATCATGCCGTGACCCAGATCAATCACCGTGGGGTTTTTATGCCCGTCCCTGGGTTCAGGACCGATGGATTTCATGGTCACAAGGCCGCAGCCGCTTTCATGAACTCTTTTGAGAATGTCGTTACTGTTCCCAAGAACCCCTGAAGCAAGAACCATGGGGTTTTTCAATGTCTTTCCAAGAAACTGGATTGTCATTATACCTGTCCGTTTTTATAAATTAATCTTTGCTGATATTTATTAACATACTATGACAATTTGAAACAATGAAGATTTAAAATTTGTAAAATTCTGCAAACCCACCGTATCTTTAAATTCAATCAGAATCATAATACCTTTGGCTTTTTGATCTTCTTGCATCAATTTAGTCCCCTCCTTGTTTGTTCACAAATTCTCTTGTTTCACTGACAGGGTGTTGTGGGGGCTGGGGGATTAAAACCCCCGGCTACCCGATTATGTTGTTGCGTACTTCACAGCTTTTCCAGCATGAATAGCTGTGGTATCTAAAAGCCTCACATTGGTATCAATTTGATTGACCAGCATTCCAATTTCTGTGCAGCCAAGTATCACTGCTTCTGCACCTTGGGAGGCCAATGTATTTATGATACGTAAATATTCAGCCTTTGAATCGGATTCAATCTTACCCAAGCAAAGTTCTTGATAGATTATATTGTGGACAATTTGCCTATCATTCTCATTTGGTACCAATACTTTGAGACCATAATTACTGATTAACCTCCCTTTATAAAAATCTGCGCCAGCAGCCTGAACGCTCTGAGCGTCTTTTATAAGTATTTTCGCTGTGCCTTCCCAATCACCTGCGTGTTGTAATTTTTCAATTGGTTCGAAATCAACGCTGTACATAGCAACTTTGGCTGAGTGCAGGCCACCAAGCATCTTTTTAATGCCCTCATTGATTGCTCGGTAGTAGCCAAGTGTACTTTCCCAGCTCATGCCACCCAACAAGCCGATTGTTTTCATGGTTGTTCCCCCTGTTTTTTTACAACTTTAAACATCTGCGGCTTGCCCGCCAGCATGTCCCTTGTTGAGATTCAGTCAATCCAGTTTATTTTTTGAACGTTTCTTTTTATTGTCCGTTTATATTTCTTTAACAGCTTTTCAGAATCATTGTTTTCCCTGCAATACTCGCAATCACTGCTGCCGAAGGCATACCGAAGTTGAGTGATAATGGAATTGCCACTGGGTTATTTTTGCTGTTCTTGATCAACTTGTAATTTTTTATCAGCTTGTGATAGGGATTTTCCGGAAACGCAAGCGGGGACAGATAAAGGGTATCAGCCTCGCAATCCCAAAGCAAGCGCTTATAAATCAGCGGGGGTGGAAGAGATAAACGCAGTCAGGTAGGAAAAAACAACCATCAGCTCCGTCCGGATGCTCCGGTATCCGGAATAACCCTCGGTGACCTTTTCTCGCGGCATGCGCTTTTTCATAGAATGACCTCTGATACGGGTCCGGTGCTTCTATAACCGGGCGAATATGCCGGGAGTTCCACTTTTTTCAACTCGCGCTGTCGTCCAGACGTTCACGGATTTCCGCAAACTAGA
>JAFCZY010000329.1 GCA_019314105.1 Deltaproteobacteria bacterium | reverse complement strand
CGGACAAACAAATATGGCGCTGCCTTTAGGATCCGATCAGAGATGATGTTTGCCATTCATAAATTTTACAAGGAAAAAGGGTTCCGGTATCTGACATCTCCCTTGATTACAGGATCAGATGCTGAAGGAGCAGGAGAGATGTTCAGAGTCACCAGCCCTGAGCCTGGAAAAGAGAATTTTTTTGGCCGGGAATCCAACCTGACCGTTTCAGGCCAGTTGTCTGCTGAAATGTTCGCCCTGGCCTTAGGTGATGTTTATACCTTTGGTCCAACGTTCAGGGCGGAAAATTCCAATACCAGCCGGCATGTGGCGGAATTCTGGATGCTGGAACCGGAAATGGCTTTTTGTGACTTAACGGAAAACATGGATCATGGCGAAAAACTGGTTAAATATCTCACCCAATATGCCATGGATGAATGCCAGGAAGATATGGCGCTTTTCACTAACTTTGTGGACAAATCACTGCCAAAACGCATTGACACCCTTTTGAACACGGAATTCGGGAGAATTTCTTACACGGACGCCATTGACATTTTACTCACCTCAAAAAAGAAGTTTGACTATAAAGTTGAATATGGAACTGATTTACAGTCAGAACATGAACGATTTCTGGCTGAAGACTATTTTAAAAAACCGATTTTTCTTACCGATTACCCAAAGGAAATCAAACCGTTTTACATGCGAATGAATAATGATGAAAAAACCGTTGCAGCCGTTGACTTGCTTGTGCCAGGGATCGGGGAACTCATTGGCGGCAGCCAGAGGGAAGAAAGATTGGATGTCCTGGAAAAAAGAATGGATGAGATGAACCTGCCAAAGAAAGACTATTGGTGGTATCTGGATTCCAGAAAATTCGGGTCTGTACCCCATTCAGGATTTGGCATGGGCTTTGAAAGATTTTTAATGATGATTACCGGCATCAGCAATATAAGGGATGTTATACCGTTTCCAAGAACTCCGGGCAGTATTGACTTTTAACGGATATGCAAAAGACTGAATTTAAATATGGAAAAACCTTCTGCAATATTGAAGTGCCTGAAAAAGCAACGTTTTTAAGCATCCAGGAACCGATATCCCTTATAAACAAGCAAAAATTTGTAAGGGATGTTTCAACTGCATTGCCCGATACTCTATCACCCGGCAATACCATTGCTATTGTGGTAGCGGATAAAACAAGGCTTTGCGGGTACAAACCCTATCTGCCCTGGATTTTAGAAACCCTCCACTTAAAAGGAATAGAAAACCGCCAGGTTACGTTTTTTATTGCCTATGGCACCCATGCAAGACAGAGTGATAAAGACTGCCTGAATACCTATGGAACTATATATCAAAAATACAGATTTGTTCACCATGACAGTCAGGATAAAAGCCTTTTTACATATCTTGGCAATACCGACAGAGGCACAAAGGTTCATGTTCGAAAAGATCTTCTTGAAAAAGATCTGATCATTACTTTTGGTGCCTTATCCCATCACTATTTTGCAGGATATGGCGGGGGTAGAAAACTTCTGTTCCCCGGGTTGGGCTATATGCCTGACATTTATCAGAACCATGCGCTTTTTCTTGATAAAAAATCAAAAAACCTGACGCCTGGATGTCGGCCCGGAAATCTTGAAAATAATCCACTGGCCCAGGATTTAAAACAAGTTGATGATTTTATTGAGACGCAAAGAGTTGCCATTCACGGGATTCTTGACTCAAAAGGAACGGTGTGCCAACTCATTGTCGGAAAAACCTACAACGACTTTTTAACGGCGTGCAAAACCCTTGACTCCTTTTATAAAACCAGGACTGAAAAGCAGTATGAACTTGTCCTTGCGTCCTGCGGCGGTTTTCCAAAAGATATTAATTTTATCCAGGCACACAAGGCCATCAATAATGCGGCCATGTTTGTAAAAGACAGGGGCTGCCTGATTATTCTGGCAGAATGTATCGATGGCATCGGGTCTGACACGTTTATTAAATATTTTAATTATGGCGGTTTTAACCCTGCGTTTAATATCCTTGAAAAGGGCTACAAAGGCAACGGCGGCACGGCACTGTCCATGATGTCCAAAACGAGCAGAATAAATATCTTTCTAAAAACCGCTTTGGATGATAAAATCTGCAAAATAATTGGAGTAAAAAAAGCAGAAGACGCCATGATACAAACACTGATAAGAGAATTTCAACATGATTTGGCATGTATTGAAAATGCAAGTTTATTGATCAGATAAATCCACGGGAGTAGAAAATGGAACCTGAAATCAGAATCAGAGGATATCATACCGACCTGTACCAGCATGTGAACAATGCCCGGTACCTTGAATTTTTAGAAGAAGGAAGATGGCAGCTTTTAGAAGATCACATGAAGCTCGAAGAGTTTATGAATAAAGGGTTTCGCTTCTTTGTTGTTAATATTAATATATCGTATAAAAGTCCGGTCAGGGTCAATGATGTTATCATCGTCAAATCAGGCCTTGGAAAAATAGGAAATAAAAGTGCTGTCATAAAACAACAGATTATCAATACTAAAACCGGTGATCGTTGTGTAGATGCCGATATCACCTTTGTCATTGCAGATGCTACGGGAAAACCACTTAAACTTGAAGGTGAACTCAAAGAAACATTACAAAAGATTCCTTTACTTGAAGGATAGAAAACCAATATGATTACCTTACTTGATTATGGGGCCGGCAATGTTCGAAGCGTGGTCAATGCCATTGAAAAACTGGGCGGAAAAATTAAACCGGTTACCCGGCCGTCTGATATCCTGGATGCGGATAAACTGTTGTTCCCCGGCGTGGGCAATT
>JAFCZY010000328.1 GCA_019314105.1 Deltaproteobacteria bacterium | reverse complement strand
ATGGCTGAGAATCCGGATGTAAAGATTTCTCTTTCCGGTGGTGGTTCCGGAAACGGGATAAAAGCAATTATTGACGGGACAGCAGATATTGGAAATGCTTCAAGATTTATCAAACAAAAAGAAGTAGATCTTGCCAACTCAAAGGGTGTTTATCCTGTACCTTTCAGGATTGCCCTGGATGCCATTGTTCCTGTTGTAAACAACAAAAATGATGTGGCTGATCTTACCATGGCCCAGTTAAAAAATATTTATCTGGGTAAAATTAAAGACTGGAAAGAGGTCGGCGGAACCCCGGGTAAAATAGTGGTTATTTCAAGGGACAGTTCTTCCGGGACATTTGGAGTATGGAAAAAACTTGTCATGAAAAAAGAACGCGTTATTCCCGGTGCCCTGACACTACCTTCCAACGGAGGTGTTGTACAGGCCGTTGCATCGACTCCGGGAGCCATCGGATACGTTGGCCTGGGGTATCTTAACAGTGAGATCAATGCTGTAAACGTAGAGGGTGTACAAGGAACACAAGAAAATACCTTAAACGGGTCATACCCGATATCCAGAGGGCTTTTCATGTTTACAAAAGGATGGCCAAAGGGGGATACCATGGGTTTTATATCCTTTATTCTGTCTAAAAAAGGCCAGGAACTTGTAAAAGAAGCCGGTTCAATTCCCTTATTCTAATTTATCGGGAGCTGATAGTTGAAACGTCAAATAATTGATAAAGGAGTGCATTCGGGGTTTTTACTGATTGCACTCTTTTCCATAACCGCTTTGTTTTTGATTGTGGTATTCCTTTTTATTGAAGGAATACCCATTTTAGATCACGTCAGTATAAAAGACTTTATATTTGGTAAATACTGGTATCCGACAGATGATCCTGCTGATTTCGGGATTCTTTCATTAATTCTGGGTTCCATCAGTGTAACTCTTCTTTCAGGCATAATGGCAATTCCTCTGGGGATTATGACGGCGGTTTATCTTGCAGAAATTGCCTCTCCTAAAGTGGCTGAAATTGTAAAGCCCATTGTAGAACTCATGGCTTCCATGCCATCGGTGATAATTGGTTTTTTCGGCATGGTGGTGGTGGCGCCGTTTATTCAGCAGGTTTTTGATATTCCCGTGGGATTGAACATGTTTAATGCATCCCTGATGCTGGCTTTTATGGCGATCCCAACCATTTGCAGTATTTCTGAGGATGCAATTTTCTCTGTCCCCGTGGCTTTAAAAGAGGCATCTTTTGCATTAGGGGCTACTCATTTTGAAACCATTGTAAAGGTTATTATCCCGGCATCTCTTTCAGGAATTTGTACAGCCGTGATCCTTGGATTATCAAGGGCTGTCGGAGAAACCATGGTGGTGTTGATGGCAGCCGGCGGAGCGGCAATGATTCCATGGTCTATTTTTGATCCGGTTCGTCCCTTGCCTGCAACCATTGCAGCGGAAATGGCGGAAGCACCTTTTGGCAGTGAACATTATCATGCCCTGTTTGCTATTGGTATTGTCTTGTTTGTATTTACCTTTATGTTTAATCTGGTTGCCGATTATATTTCTTATAAGTTCAGGCAGGTGGGAGAGGCTTCCTTATAATGATAAAACAACGATTACGCATACAAAAATTATGCTTTTTCTTTTTAAGAATTGCAGCCTTACTGAATGGCGTGGCCTTGGCAGTGATTGTATATTTTATGGTATCCCGTGGCTGGTATGCCATTTCATGGGAATTTTTAACTCAGGCACCCAGAGATTCCATGACAGCCGGCGGTATCCTTCCCTGTATAATCGGAACCATGGCATTGTGTCTTGTGACCATTTCCGTGGCATTGCCCATTGGTGTGGCCTCAGCCATTTATTTGAATGAATATGCAAGTCAGGGAAAGCTTGTTCGGATTATTCGACTGGGAATTAATAATCTTGCCGGTGTTCCCTCCATTGTATTTGGATTATTTGGCCTTGCTTTTTTTTGTATTGTGTTAAAGATGGGCGTCTCTATCGCAGCCGGAGGATTGACTTTGGGAATCATGACCCTGCCGGTTATTATCGGGGCTTCTGAAGAGGCCTTGAAAGCTGTTCCCAATACCTATCGGGAAGCATCCCTTGCCATGGGGGCAACCAAATGGCAGACGGTCAGGAAAGTTGTTCTGCCTGTGGCATTCCCCGGTATTATTACCGGTTCAATATTGGGGATAAGCCGGGCTGCCGGAGAGACCGCTCCGATCATGTATACCGGGGCTGTTTTTTTTACACCTCAGCTTCCGGCATCCATTATGGATGAAGTCATGGCATTGCCGTATCATATTTATGTGCTGGCTACTGCGGGAACCAATATTGAAGCGACGCGGCATCTTCAATACGGGACCTCGCTGGTGTTGATTGTTCTGATATTCGGGATGAATCTGGCTGCGATTATCCTGCGGTCTAAAATGAGAAAAAAATTAAGGATATAGCTTCATGGAAAGCAATATTAAAATGTATACCCAAAACCTGGATTTTTTTTATGGAGATTTCCAGGCGCTTGATCAAATCTCAATTGATTTTATTCAAAACCGGGTGACAGCACTTATCGGCCCGTCCGGATGTGGAAAAAGCACCTATTTAAGATGTTTGAACCGGATGAATGATCTGATTGGCGGGATTAAGGTAAAGGGTCAGGTCATGCTGGATAAAAAGGATATTTATGATCCGTCCATCGATGTGGTTACCTTGCGAAGACGGGTTGGCATGGTCTTTCAAAAACCCAATCCGTTTCCCAAAACCATTTTTGAAAATATTGCGTATGGATTGAAAGTAAACGGGGTTAAAGATAAGGC
>JAFCZY010000327.1 GCA_019314105.1 Deltaproteobacteria bacterium | reverse complement strand
ATGAAAAAAAGATCCTTCCTCACTTTTTTTATACTGTTTTTTATCCTGACATCAGGTACAGGTGAGGCATTTGTTCCCCAAACGGCTCACCTGTTGCACCTTGTTGCCGGAAAGATCAAACAGCCTGTCGGTATCGAAGTCTTTCAGACTCGAAAAACCTTAAACTATGAAGACGCTGGGGTTGGATTTTTGGAATCAGGGGAAAAATTGATGTATTTATACCCCAATCGACTCAGGTCTGAAATTATTTCAGAACCCATGACAAATTTCAGTGTTGAATCTGATTTCAAATTTATCAAAGTGATGGATGGGGGTATCGTTTCCCATGATAAATCATTGGTTGATCTGTATACGGATATCCTTCTTTACCGTGATCATGAAAGTCTTTTAAATCAGCTTGTCCTGGCCGGTATCGACACCACAAAAGTGTCTTTTCAAAGGGTTAATGACACCATTTGCTATGTTATCGGCAGGCCTTTGGAAAAAGGTAGCCCCTTTGCCGGGCTCTGGATAGAAAAAGAGTCTTTTTTACCCATTAAATATAGAGTTGAAAAAAATGGCGGAATAGTCGAGTTTTTTTATAACAACTGGCAGCGGATCAGTAAAACATGGTATCCGATGCAGGTCAGTATTTTTTTGAACAATCAATTATTTGCAATGGTTCACGTGAAAAGAATTAATTTAAAATCAGGATTTTCATCGGCTTTATTTGATATTGAGCACATTGAGCGGTTATATCCCCAAAAATGATTTGAATTCTTTTAACGACTCTGACAAACACATGGAAGATTTTAAAAAATTATATGAATAACTTTAAACAAGCGAGGAATAATGGCTAAAAACACCAAGTATATTTTTGTTACCGGAGGCGTACTCTCATCTTTAGGCAAAGGGCTTGCATCCGCTGCCATAGGAATGCTCCTTGAAAGCCGCGGCCTGACAGTGACCATACAAAAACTTGATCCCTATATAAATGTTGATCCCGGGACGATGAACCCGTTTCAACATGGTGAAGTGTTTGTAACGGATGACGGGGCGGAAACAGATCTGGATTTGGGCCATTATGAAAGATTCACCCACGCAAAGCTGGGTAAAGACAATAATTTTACCACGGGTAAAATTTATGACATAGTGATTACCAAAGAGCGCAAAGGGGAATATCTGGGAGGTACAGTACAGGTTATCCCTCATATTACCGACGAAATTAAAAAGAGTATCTGTCTTGTCGGCAACGATGTCGATGTCGTGATTGTTGAGATCGGTGGTACCATTGGTGATATTGAATCTTTGCCCTTTCTGGAAGCCATTCGGCAATTTAAAACTGATGCCGGAGCCTCCAATGTTATCTATATCCACCTGACGCTTGTTCCTTATATCAAAACCGCTTGTGAAGTAAAAACAAAGCCGACACAGCATAGTGTAAAAGAACTTCGAAGTATTGGTATTCAGCCGGATATTCTTCTTTGCAGAACCGAAAGCTATCTTTCCCAGGAGATTAAAGAAAAAATTGCTCTTTTTTGTAATGTGGGTGCAGATGATGTTTTTACTGCAAAAGATGTGGATTGTATTTATGAAGTGCCGCTGGTTTACAATAAGGAAGGCTTGGGGGATAAGATATTAAAGAAGCTGAATATATGGGCAAGAGCGCCACGGTTGGATGAATGGGAAGAAATGGTTGAAAAGCTTAAAAATCCGAGGTTTTCAGTAAATATTGCTATTGTCGGCAAGTATGTTGATTTGACGGAAAGTTATAAAAGTCTGAATGAAGCGCTTGCTCATGGCGGCATATCCAATGATGCCAGGGTTAATCTCCAATATATTGATTCGACAACCCTGACAGAAGATAATGTGGTGGAAATCCTTTCTAAAAGTGACGGGGTTCTTGTCCCGGGGGGATTTGGCTCAAGAGGGATTGAAGGAAAGATTGTTGCCGCAAAATATGCAAGAGAGAACAAGGTGCCGTATTTCGGGATTTGTCTGGGCATGCACATGGCAGTGATTGAAATCGCCAGGAATCTGCTTAAACTTGAAGATGCCCACGGCCAGGAGTTTGATCCCTACACGCCCTATCCTGTCATTTATCTTATGAAAGAATGGTATGATGAACAGACCCATCAGCTTGAAAAGCGGGATGAAGATTCTGACAAAGGTGGCACCATGCGTCTGGGCGCATATCCTTGTAAACTGGTGCCCGATACGCTTGCTATGAAAGCCTATAAACAGGAAGAAATTTCAGAGCGTCACCGTCACCGGTTTGAGTTTAATAATGCGTATAAAGACCAATTGATAGAAGAGGGGGGGCTTATTGTCAGCGGAACATCCCCGGATCATGAGCTTGTTGAAATCGTGGAGCTTAAAGATCATCCGTGGTATCTGGGGTGTCAGTTCCATCCGGAATTCAAATCCAAACCCGGGAATCCGCATCCATTATTTCGAGAATTTATCAAAGCGTCATTAAAAAATGCTAAAAAATAAATTATAATCATAAACCCGTTGCAGGTTGATCCCCTTGCGTCCGCTGGATGGACATTTCCACAAGCTCTATGATTACCTTCGCTGACCGCCCTGAACTCGCTCATTTTTCGCTCAAACACCATGGCGGTTTGATCGCTATAGTAATCAAGAGCTTGTAAGCAAAGATCCATATGCTCCCGGAAGGCAATCAACCTTCCACTGGCAGAGATAGCAAGTTTGTAAGCACTCTTTGCCAAATCCAATATGAATGTGTACAAGGATGCGCTTTTCTGTATCGGCACAGGCAATCTTGACAAGAGAGATAAAATCCGCACGGCGGGAGCCGGTAAAAATAAA
>JAFCZY010000326.1 GCA_019314105.1 Deltaproteobacteria bacterium | reverse complement strand
TTGTAAATATTCGGGTTACACATTCATAAGTCAATTTTTTAATATACTTCTAAAATTTTTATCAAGAGGATACACCCATATATCTTTAATCGGAACACTAATTTTTCCTGGTGGTCCGAGTTTTCCACGACCTTTGGTCTGTCCAAGCTTAAACCAGTTGGCGGCTTTATAGCAGGTGCCTGCAAATAAATTTTTTTGTACAAAAGATTCCATCAATACAGGCCGGATATTGTACTTTTTTTTCCAGTCGTTTGGAAGTTGGCGTGCGGTTAATGACAGTATCTTCGATGCAAGATTTTTCGATTGAATCCAAGGCAAAATAAGGAATCGAGCATTATTGGTAACTAATGGCAAGTTGCGTTTACGCTGATCGTGATTCCATTCAATGAATTGATCTCTTGGTGCGGTTTGCCATGCAGCGGCACCGAATCCCATCAGGGCAACAATTTGTTTACCGGCAAAAATAAAATAGCGTAGCTGAGCTCCAGGCAATGGGGTGTAACCAAGGTAATGATATCGTTCAATATACTCATTCCACAAACCAGAGGTGGTTTTGGAAACCAACTGTAAACACAATGGTGGCAGTTCATTAACAGGACACACAACAGGGCTGTGTGGCTCAGTGGCTGGCGTAAATTCAATTTTTTTTATAGCGCCTTTGGTATGAGAGGGAGTGGGCAGCACAATCGCACCATCTTTATGCATACGCAGCATGGCAACACGGCACGACATGTCCTTTAGATTGCCGTCTGGTTTCAGCCATTGAAACAGTTTGCATACTTCTTTTGAAAGTCGCATCCGGTTGAACCCGGGATTTTGCTTTATAAGGGATCGAATCTGTTTGATTTCTTTGGGTGTAAAGTCCCGGCCTGAGTAACGGGTCATGATGAGTCAGGTACGGGTTTGAGAAGTCGCTGCCGGCGGTCTTCATCCATAGCCCATGGCAAGAAGGGTGATAAATCTTCAGGTGATTTACCATTATTTTTGGCGCAGGCCGTCAGGTAGGATCTCAGCCAGTGCTTGCAATTGATTTCCCATAAAGCCATACTTTGAAAAATAGAAAACATTACCGCAGCCAGTTGAGAACTCCACAGACTGCCGGAACCATAAAAATTTTTACGTCCTGTTACAGGATTACGGATTGATCGCTCGCCTTTATTATTATCCATGGGCACTTCAGGGTACTTGATAAATACGCTCAAACCCTCCCAATGGTTTTTAAGGCTTGTCAAAACCTTGTATTTAACGTCGGACAGTAGATCTGAATCGAGATCATCAGGGTTGTGTGATGCTATAAAAGCATCCCGGTTTTTGACTATTTCATCCATCTTTTCAACGAGTTTCTCGTGTTGCTTTTTGAAGGATGCCGGTTGCCATTGAATGGGAAGTTTTTGATCAAATTCTTTACAACGCAAGTTATTGATATGGTATAGTTCTCCAAATTTTTCAACCCAACAAAGTGCCCATTCTTCCAGATCCGGATATTTTCTGGCCGCATCTAAAAAGTCACGACGAATATGTGCCCAGCAAAAAGCCAGGGTGATGAAAGACAATTGTTTTGCCAAGGATTTATAAGCACTGTATCGATCACAGATAACAATAATCTTTTGTTTCTGTATGTTTTTAAAATATTCCACGGGGACATTGGCACCACGGCCTGGTGCAATCTGGAAATACACAACTGATGCAGAACGGCTGACCCATAGCCACCAGCGGTTGCCGATTTTACCTTCAACATTCTCAAAGACTTTCCAACTGCTTTCATCATTATGGAATCTGTTTTCTGTCATTTGATGGTTGTAGAGTGCATCGTAAACAGGTTGGAATAATTCTTTGAGCTTTTTTAAAGCTCCCGCAATGGTTCCCGGTGAAATGGGTAACCCCAACTCCTTATACTGATTTAAAAGACGATTGGTTGGCTGACAATAATGAAATTTGGTTAACAAAACTGCTTCCCAGATTGAAATCCCATATGGACTTTTCGCTATGACCTTGGGAGGCATGGGTGCAGTAATTGTAGTAGGCACACCCTTGCACAAACAGTCTTTTTTCATACACTGACGTATAATTTTACGAGTATAAGCCTTGACTTCAACTTCAATGATTTCTGCTTCCTTACTTTCATCAGGCACATATGGGTTGCTGCAATTGGGACATATTGGATCTTGTGAAAAGTTAGCCTCTTCTTCCTGCTCAGGAAGATCGGGTCGTTTTGTCCTCCCATGTCCTTTGCTGCCGGGCTGTTGACCACGAGGACGTTTGGGCTTATCAGGTTTTGATTTGCCCGTATCTTTACTGGCACTTGTTTTCTCACTTTTTTTTCCAAATACACGATTCTTCAGATCTCGTATTTGACCTTCTTTCTCCTTTATTGTTTGTTTGAGCTTTATTTCACGAAGAATGGATCTTTGATGCAGAGACTTCCAGTAACCAGCTTCACATTTAAGCGCCAAATATTCCCTTTCTGAAATAAGAATTTGAGGGAATGACTCAATGCGGTTCTTATCGATTTCAAGTGTGGTAGCCGGCAATAATTTCTGACAAGAAGCTTTCATACTTCTTCTTATATCAAATTTATTTATTTGTGTCCCGAACTTTTTTTTAAAATTTTAATCAACTCGAATATTTACATAGAATTTTTGTATTATACCCTTCAGGTTGATATACCGTTGCCTTGGTGTCTGTTGTGCCGCGAGAAGTAATATAAGGAATGCCTAATTCTTCAGCAACTCTAAGTGTTGTCATATCTGAGGCCATATAGCGAGAAGATATAATTCTAACGGGAATACCCGTACAAGCTTCTATATTTTCCGTCATATCAATAA
>JAFCZY010000043.1 GCA_019314105.1 Deltaproteobacteria bacterium | reverse complement strand
TCTTGCCAATTATTTTTCAGCACAAGAATTTTTAAACCATACAATCGCTGGTGGAACCACCTGTCTTGTGACTGAAACCCTGGAAGCCTATCCTGTTGGAGGGCTTAAAGGCGTAATTGATTTTATTGAATCCTACCAGGATCAGCCGGTCAAGGTGTTTAACACGGCTCCCGTGATGATTTCTATTAGCAAAGAAGCGGGCGGGATTCCTGAAGATGAGCTGGAAATGCTTTTAAAACGGAACGATGTATTGGGCCTGGGCGAGGTATACTGGCAGTCGGTGCTCCAGGACTCGGAAGATATTCTGCCGTTGATGAACCGGGCGTTAGCTTTGGGAAAAACGGTAGAAGGACATTCTGCCGGTGCCAGGGAAGGAAAACTGGCGGCTTATGTGGGTACTGGGGTGTCATCCTGCCATGAAGCCATCAATATGGATCAGGCTCTGGAAAGATTAAGAATGGGGCTTTATGTCATGGCCCGTGAAGGGGGCGTTCGAAAAGATCTTGAAGCAATTTCGAAAATAAAAGATGCGGGCGTGGATCTTCGACGGATGATCCTGGTAACCGACAGTGTGTCTCCGGAATTTTTGATCGAAAAAGGGGGCTTGGAATATGTCGTTCAGAAAGCCATTGATTTGGGTTTTCACCCTGTGGATGCAGTCAGAATGGCGACATTAAACGTCGCAGAACACTTTGGAATTGATCATATGATCGGTGGCATTGCACCGGGGCGGTTTGCAGACCTGTGCATTATTCCTGATATTCGAAAGATAACACCGGCATGGGTGATCAGCAACGGAAAAGTAGTTGCCAGGGATGGAAAATGCAAGATTTTTCCAAGAATCCATAAATATTCAAAAGAAAGCCTGAACAGTGTGAATCTGAAAAAAATATTTAAAAAAGATGATTTTAAGATATCCGCACCTGAGGGAACAAAACAGGCAGATGTGAGAATCATTGAAAAAATAACCATGCTGGTCACCAAAGAAAAAATACTGCCCATGAAAGTTGTTGACGGCCAGATTATGGGGGATGTTGAAAAGGACATTGTCAAAATTGCGGCCATAGATCGAGTGAATTCATCAAACAAATGCTTTACCGGCCTGATCTCAGGTGTGGGGATGAAACAGGGTGCCCTTGCCACCAGTGCCTCCTGGGACACCCGGGATATCACGGTTATGGGGGCGGATGAAGAAGATATGGCGCTGGCAGTGAACAGAATCGGTGAGCTTACGGGGGGAGTCGTCATCTGTGCAAAGGGTAGAGTACTGGCTGAACTTCCCATGCCCATTATGGGCATTATGTCGGATCTTTCCGTTAAGGAGATTGCCGAAAGAACTGAACAGGTCAATCAGGCGGCAAAAGAACTCGGAATTATTTTTGAAGATCCGATATTATCCCTGATTACCATGACCAGTGCTGCCATCCCTTATTTAAGAATATGCGAAGAAGGGCTTGTCAACCTGAAAGATGGGAAAACCCGTGGGATTATTGCCAATACCCGGTGATTATTGTTTGCCTGATAAATCCAATATATGATAAATAAAACATTTATAGTTAATACTAACAGCAAGGATACAAAGATAAATGGAAGCAGAAATTACAAAAGGGCATTTTATCGAATCAATTATCAAAGAAGATATAAAGAACAATAAAAATAAGGGTAGCGTTGTCACCCGTTTCCCTCCTGAGCCCAATGGTTATCTTCATATCGGGCATGCAAAATCCATTTGTCTGAATTTTAAGATGGCCCATAAATTTAACGGCAAGTGCAATTTAAGATTTGATGATTCCAACCCGACAAAAGAAAAACAAATCTATATCGATTCCATCAAATCAACCGTCAACTGGCTGGGATTTGAATTTGGAACTGCGCTTTTTGCATCCGGCTATTTTGACCAACTCCATGAGTTTGCCGTTGACCTGATTAAAAAAGGCAAAGCTTATGTGTGCAGCCTCGGTGCTGATGACATCAGGGAATACCGTGGCACCTTGACCGAACCGGGGAAAGACAGTCCTTACAGGGAACGATCGATTGAGGAAAACTTAGACCTGTTTGCACGGATGAAAAAGGGTGAATTTGATGAGGGTGAGCATACGCTCCGGGCAAAAATCGATATGACGTCGCCCAACATTAATCTTCGTGATCCCATCATTTACAGGGTAAAAAAGGCCGTCCACCCCAGAACCGGTAACCAGTGGTGTATTTATCCCATGTATGATTTTACCCATTGTCTTTCAGATGCTCTGGAAGGCGTCACCCATTCCCTGTGCAGCCTTGAATTTGAAGATCACAGGCCGTTGTACGACTGGACCCTGGATGCGCTTGAAACCCCCTGCCATCCCCAGCAGATTGAATTTGCTCGAATGAACATTAATTATACGATTTTAAGTAAAAGAAAGCTGCAACGACTTGTGGAGGAAAATCATGTTCACGGATGGGATGACCCGAGGCTCCCTACTCTGGAAGGTATGAAAAGAAGAGGATATACCCCTGAGTCCATCAGAAATTTCTGCAATATTATCGGTGTTTCCAAAAAAGACAGCCGCATTGATATGGGGCTCTTGGAAAGCTGTCTGAGAAATGACCTGAATGAAAAAGCCCCCCGGGTCATGGGCGTATTAAACCCCTTGAAAATAACCACTGAATATTATCCGGATGGCCGGATAGAAGAGCTTACAGCTAAAAACCATCCCCAGAAAGAAGAGATGGGTACAAGGATGATCACTTTTTCCAAGGAGATTTATGTGGAACAGGATGATTTTATGGAAGATCCGCCGAAAAAATTCTTCCGCCTGGGCCCGGGACGAGAAGTTCGGCTACGATATGCTTACCTTATTACCTGCAAGGATGTTATCAAAGACGAATCCGGCACTGTAACTGAACTGATCTGCACTTATGATCCGGCAACAAGAGGCGGGAATGCCCCGGACGGACGGAAAGTCAAAGGCACCATCCACTGGGTCAATGCCACTGATTGCAGTGATGCCAAAGTAAGGCTCTACGACCGACTGTTCAAAGATGAAGATCCGGAACAGGGAAAACAGGATTTTATTGAAAATTTAAATCCCGACTCCCTGAAAGAACTTGAATCCTGCAAGCTGGAAAAAAGCCTGGCAAATGCCACCCCTGAAACTGTCTATCAATTTGAAAGACTTGGATATTTTTGTCTGGATTCTAAAGATGCCACCAAAAACAATCCAATTTTTAACAGAACCGTGACAATGCGAGATGCCTGGGCAAAACTTAAAAAAAGATAAACCAGGTTTTATTCAAACCGCCAGGTCGTGCCATCCGGGCCATCTTCAAGAATAATTTTCTTTGCTTGAAGAAGATCTCTGATCTCGTCTGATCTTGAAAAATCCTTATTTTTCCGGGCATCTGTCCGTTGCTGGATGAGATCTTCAATTTCAGCAGGATCAATGGCCATATCTGCCACGCCCTTGTCTTTTTTAAGCTTGAAATACGTATGCGGATCCACCAAAAAAATGCCAAAAATATTGGAGATGTCTTTAATATCATTATAAAACAGGTTCAATACGTCTAGACGATCTTCATCAGGAGTATCCTTGGCATCATCCAGAATCTTATTCCCTTTTTTAACGGCTTCAAAAACAGATGCCATCGCCTTTGCAGAGTTAAAATCATCATTCATGGCCATTTCAAAATCATTCCACAAATCACCCTTCCGGGATGCATCAACTTTACACCCTGCTTTTTCCAGTCTTTCAAGAAATGCATAAATCCTGTCCAGCCCCAGAGAAATTTCTCTCATGGAATCTTCACTGTAATCAATGGGGCTTCTATAATGTTTTGACAGAAGAAACATGCGGATTACCTCCGCAGAATAGCTCGCAAGAACTTCCTTGATCATGGTGAAATTACCCAGGGATTTTGACATTTTTTCATTGTTAATGTCCACAAACCCGTTGTGAATCCAATATTTAACGAATTGAGTGCCAAACGCAGCCTCGCTCTGGGCGATCTCATTTTCATGATGGGGAAAGATCAGATCTTTTCCACCGCCATGGATATCAAACCCTTGTCCAAGGTATTCATAGCTCATGGCTGAGCATTCAATATGCCAGCCGGGTCTTCCCTTTCCCCACGGGCTTTCCCAGAAAGGTTCCCCTGGTTTAGCCGGCTTCCACAGGACAAAATCAAATGGATTTTTCTTGTTCTCATCTACTGCAATCCTCGCCCCAGCCTTCATGTCTTCAATATTCCGACCGGAAAGTTTGCCATACTCCTTAAAGGAATCAATGGAAAAATACACATCTCCCCCTTCAACATGATAGGCTTTGCCTTTATCAATCAGCATTTGAATAAACTCAATAATATGCCGGATATGGTCAGTAGCTTTGGGTTCAACACTCGGTCTCAATACATTGAGCGCATCCATTTCATTATGAAATTCATCAATATATTTCTCTGTAATGGCAGTGCAGTCAACCCCTGTTTCATTGGATTTTTTAATAATCTTGTCATCTACATCTGTAAAGTTTCTGACATACCTGACGTCATACTTAAGCTCCGTGAGCCATCTGAAAATCGTATCAAACACAACAACAGAACGGGCATGGCCGATATGGCTAGTATCATATACGGTAGGGCCGCACACGTACATACCGACTTTGCCTTCAACCAGAGGGACAAATACTTCTTTCTTACCATGCAATGTATTATAAACTTTTAAACCCATTATATTTTTCTCCGGTCAGCTTTTACTAATAGTGTACACTGGGCCGCAATGCCCTGCTCTTTTCCGATAAACCCCAATTTTTCAGTTGTGGTGGCTTTTACATTCACAAGAACTGCATCCATATTTAAACTCCCGGCAATATTGTCTTCCATTTTTTTCTTATAGGGACTGATCTTTGGCACCTGAGCGAACACAATACAATCCATATTAGACACTTCATATCCCTGTTTTTCCAACAGCGCCCCGCATTTTTCAAGCAGGATCATACTTGAAATCCCTTTGTATTCAGGATCAGTATCCGCAAAATGCTCTCCAATATCTCCAAGACCTGCCGCACCCAAAATGGCGTCACACACCGCATGAATCAACACATCAGCATCGGAGTGGCCTTCAAGCCCCCGTTCAAAATCAATATCCACCCCGCCAATAACCAGTTTTCTGCCTGACACCAGCCGGTGAACATCATATCCTGATCCTATTTTAATTTCAGGTTTTTCCATATCTTAAAAATCAATCTTTCCTTTTATCCTTCACCCAAAAAATCAAAGGCTAATATATTCACATTCCCTTAAAAAGTCAAAATTTCACTCTTGTAAAACACCAAAAAAACGAAATCATTCTTGTATTATTTATTCTGAACAGATTTCATGATTTCAGTCATTCTCATTTCCATCGTCTTTCTTTTTATCTAAAAGAATTTTGACTTCGAGATCAAAATCGGAAATGTAATTTTTATCCTGGTCTTTCTTGAAAATTTCGTATTCCTTATGTGCCAAAACCAAAGCAACTTCATGACTAATTAAACCATGTTTAGTTTAGTGCTATCTGCCCGTTTTGCAACAATCTCAGCGGCAGTTTGCCCGGTAATGGCAAAGTGCAGTTTGTTTTGAACTGTGGCAAAAAAGATTTTCGTATCTTCTACTTTAGCAGAATAATCAATCGAAGTTGCATAAATATCTGTAATTTTTTGATACACCCTTCTTTCGCTTGCACGGATATCCCTGATTTCTTCAAGCAAATCATCGAAAAACCGGGCGCTGAATCGAGAACCGTATTTAAAGCGATCGCTATCAATGGCAAAACCTTTGTGTATATACTCCTGTAGAATTGTAACGGCCCATTGTCGAAATTGCGTACCACGGACCGAATTCACCCGATACCCCACCGCAATAATTGCCTCAAGCGAATAGAACTTTGTCTGATATTCCTTCCCATCTTCAGCAGTATGTGCAAATTTTGCACATACTGAATCTTCCTCTAACTCGTTACCAGAAAAGATATTCTTCAGGTGTTTGGTAACAACACTACGATCCACATCAAACAGTTCCGCAATCCGCTTCTGGGGAAGCCAAATGTTTTCATTAGCGTACAGCACTTCTATATTAATTCCACCCTCAGGTGTATGATATACAGTAATCTGATTGTCTGGAATTCTCTTCTTTTTTTTCATCTCAATATTTCCAAATTTTTGTTTGGCATTTATCTCTCCAGTTTTTAATTGATTAATCAATTTAAGTCATAGCGTCAAGAAAGAAAACAAGTATTTACAATGAATTGCATCTGATTCTTAAGCGTATAAATTTCTTATGATATTGATCTGTATATTTTTTAATAAAAACAAGGTATCCTGTGCGCAATACAAATTGGGATAAAAACCAAGATACTGTTTGAGGATATTCAAAATGGACCGATGCGGATGGGTGACAAATGATCCGGTTTATATCACATACCATGATGAAGAATGGGGCGTACCGGTTCATGATGATAAAAAACTCTTTGAATTTATCATATTGGAAGGTGCCCAGGCAGGACTCTCCTGGCTCACGATTCTGAAAAGAAGGCCGGGATATAAAAAAGCGTTTGCAAATTTTAATGTTGAAAAAGTAGCACGATTCAGCTCTGAAAAAATTGAATCTCTCCTTTTAGACCCGGGCATTATCCGCAACCGACTCAAAGTTACTGCGGCGGTGACAAACGCACGGGCATTTATTAAAATCCAGGAAGAATTCGGATCTTTTGACAACTACGCCTGGCAATTTGTTGACGGAGAACAAAAAATAAATCAATTCAACCGCCTTGATCAAGTACCGGCGACCACCAGGGAATCCGATGCCTTTTCAAAAGATCTCAAGCAGCGGGGGTTTAAATTTGTGGGGTCAACCATTATCTATGCTCATATGCAGGCAGTGGGCATGGTCAATGATCATCTGATTTCCTGTTTTCGACATAAAGAGGTCATGAAAGACTGTGGGTAAAATATCTTGAAATCCATGCCAATCTCATTTATAAAATGATTTAGAGGAGAACTACCATGCATCTTGTTACAGCCAGTCAAATGCAGGAGATGGACAAGCAGACCATAGAATCTTTTGGCATCCCCGGGCTCGTTTTAATGGAAAATGCCGGAAGGGGTGCTGTTGATTTTCTGCTGAAAAAATTTAAAGATATTAAACCAAAAAAAATTGCCGTGATCGCCGGTCGGGGCAACAATGGCGGAGATGGATTTGTCATTGCACGGTATTTGATGGAAAAAGGGATCATTGTTAATACCTTTTTATTGTCTTCAAAAGAAAAAGTGGTGGGTGATGCAAAAATTAATATGGATCTTGCCCAAAAACTATGTGATCGCTCCTCCACCTGTTCCATCGTTGAAATTTCGACTGCAGATGCATTTAAAACACAGAAAACACGCATTCTTCACCATGATCTCTTTGTTGATGCCATTTTAGGAACCGGCCTTAATTCTGACGTCAGAGGGGTTTTCAAGGACGCCATCGAATTAATAAATTCCTCCCAACGACCTGTCTTTTCGGTGGATATCCCTTCAGGCCTTCATTCGGATACAGGTCAACCCCTGGGAACCGCTGTAAAGGCAGACGCCACCGCCACCTTTGCCTTTGCCAAGGCCGGTCAACTTCTCTATCCGGGAAACACCTATACAGGTGACCTTAAAATTATTGATATCGGCATTCCAAACTTTATTGCCCGGGAAAAGAATATTCAACTCTCTTTGATAGAAAAAAAAGAAATTGCCGCCTGTTTCACCCCCAGAAATTTCCAAAGCCATAAAGGCAGCTTCGGGCATTTACTGGTCATTGCCGGATCAATGGGGAAAACAGGGGCAGCGGCCCTCTGTGCCAATGCAGCCATGCGGTGCGGCACCGGCCTTGTCACCCTTGGCATTGCCAAAAGCCTCAACAAAATCATAGAACCACTGGTGATCGAACCCATGACCCATCCTTTACCTGAAAAAGAAAACGGATTTTTATCAGACAATTGTTTTGATGACATTCAAACCCTTTTAAAAGACAAACAAGCCCTTGCCATTGGCCCGGGTCTTGGCACCCGAAACGGCACAAGACAACTTGTCAGCAAGCTCATTGAAAAAAGTAATGTGCCGCTGATTATTGATGCAGATGCTATCAATTGTATTGCCCAGACCCCGGAAATTCTAAAAAAGAAAAAATCGCCTGCCATTTTAACCCCTCATCCCGGTGAAATGGCGAGGCTTTGTAATATGACAACATCGGATATCCAGGCAGACAGAATCGGTATCGCTTCCCGATTTGCAAAAGCATATGATGTCACTCTGGTCTTAAAAGGTGCCCAGACCCTTGTCAGTCTCCCGGACGGCAGATCTTTTATCTGCCCCACCGGCAATCCCGGCATGGCTTCCGGCGGCATGGGAGATGTCCTCACCGGCATGATCGCAGGGTTTTACCCCCAGAAATTTTCCCCTGAAAAGGCGAGTCTTGCAGGGGTTTTTATCCATGGGTTGTGTGCTGATATTCTTGCCAAAGAAATCGGCGCCTTCGGCTTTGTTGCGACCGATATGATTCAAATGATTCCCAAAACCATTCATCACTATCTTTTATGAAAATCATCACATCAAAAAATGCAGCCCAGACCCTTGAACTGGGCGAAGCAATCGGCAAATCACTCTCACAAGGAATTTCCATTTCCCTTAAAGGGGAGCTGGGAGCAGGCAAGACAACCTTTGTCCAGGGGCTTGCAAAAGGGCTTGGGGTGTCTGAAAAATATTATATCACAAGCCCGACATTTAATATTATTAATGAGTATCCAGCGGGGTTGTTTACACTCTGTCATCTTGATCTTTACAGACTGACATCTGAAGATGAACTTGAGGGGATCGGATTTGATGATCTAATGGATGACACCCATATTATGGTTGTTGAATGGCCAGAGCTTCTTGAACGTATTTCTTTTAAATTTGATATTAAAATAAATTTTGAATTTGATGAACACTATAATAGAATACTTTCTATTTTTGCTTCTGGACAATCCGGATCAAATCTGTTAGGCAAGTTAGTTTTATAAATTATTGTTTATTGATTTCTGGAGTTATTATGGCGTTACGCGTACAAAAATATGGAGGAACCTCTGTCGCCGACATTGAACGGATCAACCATGTTGCAGACAGGGTCAGCAAAGCATCCGATGCGGGTGACAAAGTTGTTGTTGTCCTTTCGGCCATGTCAGGTGTAACCGACAGTCTTATCAGTCTGGCAAAACAAGCCTCAAAGACACCTGACAAAAGGGAGCTTGACGTACTGCTTGCCACGGGTGAACAGACAACAGCGGCCCTTCTTGCCATGATCCTTAAATCAAGAGGATACAAGGCAAAATCGTTTCTGGGTTTCCAGGCAGGGATTCGAACGGATAAAACATCCGGTAAGGCAAGGATACTTGATATTAATGGTCAAAATATACAATCGGCCCTTAAAGAAGGAAATATTGCCGT
>JAFCZY010000325.1 GCA_019314105.1 Deltaproteobacteria bacterium | reverse complement strand
TTTTGCTCCGAGATGGGTTATTTTCATGGGGGGTCAGGCCTAGCTTATTGGGGTTATTGGGGGTAAAGTATCAAGGCTTGGGGTCATTAAAATCCGCATGGGCCTCTGGAATCAGTTCAACTTTCCAAGTCGGTGTCCATGGGGTTGTCCATCTTGAACGTAATTGCTCAAGAGGTATTCCCTTTATGCTGCCGTCTTTATAGGCCTGATATCTTTTCTCAGATTCGAGTACCCATATTTTTTCTATCTGTTCATCTGTTTTTTACAAAAGTTGTATTCTTATTCTGCCCGCACCTTTCAGCATCTTTTGAATTTCTGTTGGCAGATAGAGCTGCTGGTTGCCGGTAATTGCCAGGCGGGCTGTGTAGATTTCTCCAGTGTCCAGGTTTTGTATGCGCGCGGCTACTTTTTGTTTGTTTTCTGTGCTGATTCCCTGGTCTGCGGCAAGTTTTCTCTGGGTTTCGGGGATTACAATTTGTTCCTGGTAGGTGTCTTCGTTTACTTCCCATTCTATCAGTTTCATGGTGTTCTCCTTAGATTTTTTTTGCTATTAAGAGGGTTCTGCCGATGGTGCCGAGGATGCGTTTGTCCTGCATTTTCCGGACCTGGTTTCCTGTCAGACGTTCAGTGGACAGGGGGCATTCTATCCGAAAGATTGTTTTCCATCCCGTTTCTGATAAAAGCCTGTGAAAGTCAAATATGGTGATGGCTTTATCCGGTTTTTCTTCTGCGGCCGGGGTGGATTCAAAATCCCGCCAGTCAGCATTAAGAAAAGCCATGGTGGTGGTTGGTTTTGTGTTTTTATGGGCCAGGGTGAAAAAGTCCTTGAAAAAGCCTTTATAATCTTTTCCGGAGAAGGAGGATATGGAAGGATTTTCCATGGAGGCTTTTTCCTGGTAAGCTTTTTTCTTTTTGGTGTAATATGGCGGATCCATAAAAATCAGATCCGGTTTTCCGGCAGCAGGCCATGTTTCAGGCCCTGGTTCCCAGTAATGGTATTCGATTTCAGGGCGGCGGTCATGGATGGCCAGGTCAAAGGCCTGGCATTTTCGTTCAAACAGCAGGCAGGTATCAGGGACAACGGCGCCGCCGGCCATGGGGTCCAGAACAAGGTCGCCGGGTTTTGTAAAGTAGTAGAGTGTGTGGGCAATGAGCTGGGCCGGGATACGGCCGGGCCAGTCGTCTCCGAAGCGTTGGTCGCACTCGTTGAAATACCACTGGTCCCAGGTGCGCAGGCCCCAGCCAAGTTCTTTGAATTTTTCCCGGTCTGTTTTCCCGTGCAGTTTCAAGGCCCAGGCCAGGGGCAGGTCCATCCGGAAATGCCGGGCAATGTATTCCATGTCATGGCCCTGGGAAAGCAAAGTGTCGATATTGCCAATATTGGCATTTCCGACAATTTCAGAAACGCGGTTTCGGCTGAGCCCGACTTTGTCTGAGATTTTCTCCTGGATCCATCCCAGACGGGCCAGGCGGATGATGGTGCTGTCCCGGCTGGTGCGCTGACGGGCACGGATATCTGATACCCACAGGTTGATAGACTGGCGGCTAACCCCGAGTTTTTCTGCCAGATCCATTTCCCTTACATGGCATTCCGGGTCTGAAAGGGCAATATTCCGGGCGACCTGCTTTTTGTCCCGGGTGGTCAGGCGGTCCCCGTGGCTGATATTGCTCCGGGCAGATTCAAAAAGAAGGGCTGTTTTGTTTTCTTGAAAATCCAGGGGCTGATCTTTCCATTCAATGGCCTGGATCTCCTGGATGCCTTTTTCCCGGAAGGCTTCGCAGCGGTGGTTGCCGTCCAGGATGATGGTTGCTTTTTGGCCATCCTGGTAGTTGAATACCCTTTGAACTTTGATTGGGGGGAACTTTGCTCCGGCGGCAAGGGCTTCGGCATAGGCGGTTATGGTTTGCCGGCTCTTGGCGGTTCGGGGGTAGATGGCTTTGTCCCAGGTCAAGTTTTTTATTTTCATGGGGTTACCCAGCTCCGCCCCTTCGGTTACATAGAAAATTCTGTGTAATTAATTGTAATCATTGACTTTTTGTTTAAAACTATCAAATGCTTTGTGTTTTATTTATTCATGAGATGAATTTTTAAACCAAGCGGATGTTGTTGTCAAGGGTAAAAGTTTATTTTGGGGGTCAAAAAGTGGGTTTTAAGCCGCAGTATTTCTCAATGGGCTTAAAATCTTTATCATTGTGCAGAAGCGGAATATCATTTTCAATTGCGACGGAAGCAATCATGCAATCTAAGGGTTTGCGGACAGTGATTCCTTTTTTGCGTAATTTCCTATAAATTTCAGCAGACCTTAAAAAAACGGCATATTGCATTGGAAGGAAAATAAGAGTGTTAAGCAAATCTTTTGTTTTACTGAATTCACTATCATTTCTAATACCTTGAAGAACTTCTGCCAGGATAATACCACAAATACAGATACCCTCTCGATGTTCAATGATAGATTCCATTGCCTTGACATGTGGTAAGGGTCGTGCTGAAAAAAAATCAATCCATACTGACGAATCAATCAAGACCATTACAAGCTGCGGTCCTGCCGCCATTCATCCAGATTACCTTCCCAGGTAACATTTCCTTTAAGTTCAAGTATCCTCAATTGTTTTTCATGCCTGAGCAACTCCCGTAACGCATGGTCAATTAACGATTTTCGGGTCTTAATTCCTGTGGCCTTTATACACTCATGAACTAAATTTTCATCAAGTTCGACATTTGTACGCTTCATAATAATCTCCAGTTATTTTTATACACATAATAGCATGTTTTTTGTGTATTAAAAACTGTTTTTAGATTAAGGTTTAAGGTTTAAGAGCAGCAGGGGCTTCATG
>JAFCZY010000324.1 GCA_019314105.1 Deltaproteobacteria bacterium | reverse complement strand
TTCATATTTTTCTTAACAAAAAGCATCTTCTTATCGGCAGAGAACGCAGTTCATCGTGGGATTGATAGAGGACGTCGTAGAGTGCAGGTTTTAAAGAGGCATAAAACATGCACTGTGCGCAATTGCTTGCAAACCTTAAAAACTTATACGCAGACCTAATTCTCCACCGCAGTTGGCCATTTCAGAATTGCCAATGCTTCCGAAAACCCATATCAATTAAAAACTGTTCCGTTGTTAACAGATTCTTTTCATATGTAATGGTTTCCTTTCATATTAACTTATAGTGTTCCCTGAGATCTTCAGAAAGTGCATTTGTCAGCTGAAATGCTTTTTCAACTGTTTTTTCCCTATCCTGATTGACCAGGCAGCAGGTGGCAGGTGAAATCATGCTTTGCTCCAAAATCTGATCCAAGGGAATTCCTTTCCTGTCCAGGGCCTTCCAGATATGCTTCAGTTTGAAGGCCAGCAAATCAAGATTTTCCTTCTCAAACGTCTCAAATCCTGTTGGGACAATACCCCAGACAAGTATGCCGTCCTTGTCCAGAAATTTTTTAATTGAATTGGTACATGCGGCAAAAATATTCGCATTTGAATAGATATCCAATGACAAAATATCTATATCAAAGCCCAACAGAAAATCCCAATCCGGATTGCCGCACAAATGAATACCTTTTGGGCTTTCAATCATGGAAAAAAATAAATCAAGGTCCTGTTTTGCTTTTTGTTCACCATAACCGGATAATGCTGAAAAAACAAATTGCATACCTGGCTCATCAATGAACATGAAAGCATTGGCATTTTTTTGCTTTAATTTTTTAAGCTGAATATTGATTCGCATTGCCATTAATTCAAACATAAAAGGACGAACCGTATCATCAAAAAGAATCGGACGGTCATCCTGGTCCAGGATATTAAACCCAAAACTGACAGGCCCTTCAAGCTGACCTCGAATAGCTGCCCGGTTCGACAGGTCTAATTCTAAAAAACGGTGATAAACCACTGAATAGGTAGTGCTGACATCAAAAAATTCAGGATCATTAAAATGGGCCATTGTATCCTCAAACTCATCAATGAATTTATCAACGGAAAACCGCAATGTTCTGTTTTCCATATCCAGAATGATTCCCGGGAAATGTTCTGCTGCCTGGACATACATGTCTTCATAATAATTATAATTCGGCAGTTGCGGCCAAAAAGGGATATCAAGGCTCAAGGCAGCATTCAGTGCCTGGTCCACATCTGTATGAGGCATCACTGCCATTGCAGTTGTCAATAATTTACCCGGTAAAGACATTATATTGATTTTTCCTTTTTTTGTTATGGTCTTGTCTCGGCATTGTTTTAAAATAATTCAAGGATTAAAAAAACTTTCTGATTGAACAGGTGCAGCCGATCAACATCGTCTTGACCGGCTGCACTAAAAAAGTTTAGTTTATATGAAAGTCTTTGCAGACCCGATGGGGATGTTAACCCCGTTGTTATTTATAACCGTCCTTTTTATGCTTTTGTGCAATCAGGGCTGCCAGATCATCCAGCGATTGAAATACAGTGTCCGTTGGCACGCCTTTACATAGGACAGGATCAAGGACCTCTACCTTGAGATTTGGAATCATTCCGGCAAGGGTTTCCACGGTTTTGCCGCCCCATCCAAAGGAGCCGATAATGGAAAGAAATTTTGTATTGGGCCGCAGGGCATTTGCCAAAAATGCAGCATAGGCTGCATATGGATGCGGCCCTGCAAGGACGGTGGGTGTGCCAACAACAATTGTTGCTGCATCAACCAACGCCATGGCCAATTTTCCGATATCGGTTACAGCCAGGTTAAACGGTTCAACCTGGACACCCTTAGCCACCAGGGCGGCGATAAAATAATCGACCATCTGCTGTGTACTTCCATGCATGGATACATGGGGCAAAACAACCTTATTTACAGGTGCTCCCAGAGTCCACTCTCGATAGGCATCAATGATAAACTCCGGGCGCGGAAATATTTGCCCATGGCCGGGGGCGATCATATCTATTTCATAAGATGCGAGTTTATCCAGGTTCTTTTTGATTGCGCTTCTGAAAGGCATCATAATTTCGGCGAAATAGCGCTTGGCCGCTTCATAAACACGCCCCTCATCAATAACGAAAAGATCGGCAGTGGCAATATGGGAACCGAAAAAATCACAGCTGAACAGGATCTTGTCTTCTTCCAGATAGGTGACCATGGTTTCAGGCCAGTGCACCCAGGGTGTGTAAATGAACTTCAACGTTTTATCACCTAAGGAAAGGGTCTCTCCATCTGCAACGGTTATAAAAAATTCCTCTGGTATTTTCAAAAGATTGATCAGCATTCCCTTGGCTTTGGGGGTGGAAATGAGCTTTGCCTCAGGATATTTTTCGAGAACCTGCAGGATGGTCCCTGAATGGTCCTGTTCAGCATGCTGGGATACTATATAATCGATTTTAGGGATACCCGCAAGCTGGGCCATGAATTCTTTGGCCATGGGGGGATCAACTGTGTCCAGCAGAACGGTCTTCTCGCTTCCTTTGATGAGATAGGCATTGTAGCTGGTCCCATCCGGAAGGGGGATGAGCGAGTCAAATAATCGACTGTCCCAGTCCACTGATCCCATCCAGTAAATATTCTCTTTAATTTTTCGTGCCTTCATGTTTAACCTCCTTTGTGTTGTTGCTATTCGATACGCTGATTTCATTAAACCTGCCATTATGATTTTTTGGAACATCTCTCTGATCATCATTATCACCTTGATGAAAAAGAATACTTTTGGGTTGTAAGGTTATATTACGGCCTTTTTTTAATAAATCTGTATACTGTTGGCTTGTAAGGCCTTTAAAAATATCTGATT
>JAFCZY010000042.1 GCA_019314105.1 Deltaproteobacteria bacterium | reverse complement strand
ACCCCAGATGATTTTATGGATTACCGGGATCCGGTACGGGTTTCTAATCTCCACCAGCGGTATCTGGTCAGTATCCTGGCGTTGACCGAGCCTCCTGATTTTAAAACCTTGTCACCCTCACCGGATACTGAAATCCGATCCGGTGTTGATCTGGTGGTGTGGGGAAAAAAAAAGGATGTGGAAAGAATGGCTGCCAGGGAAGATCTCAAACTCAAGGATACCATTGAATGCTATGGTAAAGAGTTTGAGGATGCTAATTCAGGTATTGTGGAAGCGGTTGTTGCCCCGCGATCTCAGTTTGCAGGCCGCTCACTGGGGGCAAACAATTTTAATGACCGTTTCCGGGTCAGCCCTCTTGTTATCCACCGTCAGGATGAAGTCTACCGGGCAAAGCTGGATGATATCATCCTTCAGACCGGAGATGTTGTCAGTTTTTACGGCACATGGGAACGTCTGGAAGTTCTGCACCAGGAAGGAGGCTTATTGTTCAGCATGCCATCGGATCTGGAAGATATGCGGCCGGAAAAAGCGTTATGGGCAGGCGGTTGGCTCGTTCTGTCTCTTGTAATGATTATGGGATTTAATATCCAGTTGTCTGTTGCCTTGATGACAGGAGCCCTCGGTATGGTGCTGACACGGGTATTAAGCATTGATGAGGCTTATCAGTCTGTTGACTGGCGGACCATATTTTTGCTGGCCGGGTTGATTCCCCTGGGTATTGCCACGGAAAAAACCGGAACAGCAGCCTGGATTGCCGGATCTATCCTTTATTTTATCGGTGACGTACAGCCAATTGTTCTATTGACGGTCATTGGGATACTTTCCACTTTGTTTACTCTGGTGATTTCCAATGTGGGTGCAACCGTACTACTGGTTCCGCTTGTGGTGAACATGGCTCTTGCTGCCCACACAGATCCGAGAATGGCGGCTTTAGTGGTCGGACTTGCCACTAGCAATTCCTTTGTTCTGCCGACCCATCAGGTCAATGCACTTTACATGGGACCGGGTCGGTACCGAACCATTGACTTTATCAAGGCAGGGTCTTTGATCAGTGTGATTTTTCTTGTTGTGATGATTGCAATGATATATTTGTTTTACGGTGTTTAATAAAAGGAAATTTATAAATGAGTATTATTACCATTTCCCGCGGGTCATCTTCCATGGGAAAAGCTGTTGCAGAGAAGGTGGCTGCTAAACTTGAATGTGATATTTTCAGCCGGGATCTGCTTTTTAAGACAAGTGGCCGGTTTCATGTTCCTCAAAAAACTTTGGAAAAAGCAATCCATGATGCGCCTGGGATTTTTGAACGGTACAGCCATACCAAAAAGGTCTATCTGACCTATATCCGGGCAATACTGACCGAGATGGTGGCAGGGGGGAATATTGTGTATTATGGTCTGGCAGGACATCTGCTGTTGGATAAGCTTCCTCATGTTCTTAAGGTCAGGATTACTGCCAACCTGGACGGTCGTGTGAAAAGGAAAATGACAGAGGGGTTTTCCGAGAAAAAGGCCAGGGACATGATTCTGGCAGATGATGACCAGCGGAAAAAATGGTCCCGGAAAATTTATGATGCAGACCCCAATGATTGTTCTCTTTACGATCTGACCGTTTGTATTGATAAGCTTTCGGTCGAAAATGCGGTTGACTGTATTTGCAGGTGTGCTTCCAGAAAAGCATTTGAATCAACAAGTGATTGTGTCAGGCAATCTAAAGATTTGTCCCTGGCATGGAATGCCAAAGTCCTACTGGTTGAAAGTTTCCCTGATGTCGGTATTACCTGTGAATATGGAAATTTATTGATCTACGCAACAGAAAAAGAGGCTCATACCACAAAATTTAAGAAAATTTTGGATGACATTAAAAAGGAAAATTATGACATTTATAATCTTGAGGTTCATACAGGATTGCCTGTCCCTGCCAACGCTGTTTAGGCAGGGGAACTCTCATCTGGCTATGTCTAAAAGTAAAGGAGGATATTATGTCTGTTCTGATTTTATCATCGGAAAATGAAGAGCTTGAAAATCAAATTGCACAAAAAACAGCCGAGAGACTGGGATATACAACTCTTGATCAACAATTTTATAATGAAATTGCAAAAAAATATACCCTTGATAGTAAAAAATTGATGGATGCAATGATTATAACACCTTCTTTCCTGAAACGGATGCCGTCAAAACAATGGTATTATTACCTGTCATGTGTTGAGGTTGAGGTTTTGGCCCGGCTTTTGGAAGATAATTGTGTCTGTTGGGGGTTGGCAGCACATCTTTATGTGGCGGTAATATCCCATGTCCTAAAGGTAAGGTTGATCGGTGGGCACAGCTTAATGTCCTCTGGTCAGGGTAACATGGATGAGGGTAAGATAAAAAAAATTATTGCCGAGCAGGAACGAAGTCGGGAAAATTGGTCTATGACTGCTTACAACAGGAAAGAAGCTGATCCGGGACTTTATGACATGGTGATCAATCTGGATCAGGTCCAGCCGGATGAAGCCGTAGATACCCTTTCAACAACAATGGGATACCCAAGGCTTAAGGCCATGACCTATTCCAAAAATAATTTGGCTGACCGAGCCCTTGCAGCCAGAGTGAAAAATGTTCTTTTAAAATCATTGACTGATATTCAAGTTGATGCACAGAATGGTACGGTTGTTGTGACAACGGCTTCTGTCAAACGTGAAAAGTCAAAAAAGATTGATACCATCAAAAAAATTGCCGCTCAGGTTGAAGGTATTGGGTATCTGGAGGTTCACTGGAATAAGGATATGTTAACTGAAGCTGCCATGAGTTATCGATGACCCAGGGCCGCTGTGTTGCCGGTTTGTGGAAGGTGTGATATTAAACAAAAAAAGGAGACTGTGATGTCTAATCTGCTGGAAATTCTTTTATTAGATGATGAAGCCATTGTAGGAAAACGTCTAAAGCCTGCGCTTGAAAAAATGAATTGCAATGTTGAGGTGTTTCAAGATCCTCAACTGGCTGTGGGACGAATTAATGAAAAAGAGTTTGATATTGTTGTGACAGATATTTACATGGATGATATGGATGGGATGCAGGTTCTGGATATCGTTCATGAAAAATCACCCAGAACCAAAGTTATTATGATCACAGGCTATGCCATGATTTCCCTTGCCCGGGATGCCATGGAAAAAGGCGCCTTTGATTTTATAGCTAAACCCTTTAAGCCGGATGATTTGAGAGTTGTTATAGCAAAGGCAGCCAAAGCACTGGGATCTCCAATTGATTTGAATCCACTGACCCGGGAATAGGATAGATAAATGATGGAAACAGGGCCTTCTAGTTTAGACCCGGGAAGAAATGATATCGATTCCCGGGAAAAATCCAACACGGTATATGAACACATGGATGACATCCGGAAAGCCCAGCAGGCACTTTTATCCCGCAGGCATTTCAGTGTAAGAAATCAGATTTATCTGGGCAATGTTCTGGTGTTTTTGGTTGCTCTGGGCATGGTGATCGTGTTGATCATGAATAATGATCAGGTGAACAAGCGGTTGAAATTTTTGGAGTTTGTCAATGATTTTTCTTCTGAAGTACTAGAGGCAAGGCGATACGAAAAGAATTTTTTTTTATATGGCACTAATCTTGAGGATGCTATTGAGAATATTCATTTGGCAGAATCTATTTTTATTACAGAATCAGAACAGTTTTCAGAACTTCTGGAGGGGCAGAAGGATGGACAGAAAATTTTTGTCAAACTGGGTGCTTATCAATCGCTTCTTCAACAATTGTACCAGAATGAACAACAAGGACAAACCGGATTTCATACCACGCCTTTTGCAAAAAAAATTGAATTGAAATTGAGAGATTACGGAAAAGATATCCTGGTCACCGCCCATGCCATGATAACCATTGAAAAAAAATCCCTTGAAAAAACCCTGAGCCGATCCCGGTACATTCACATTTATTCCTTTCTGGCGTTGTTGATTATTCTTTCCATCACGACTTATCTGCTTGTGGGCAGGATTTATTCAACGCTCACCCAATATGCTTCTTATGCCCAGCGGATAGCTTCCGGTGATTTCAGCCTTATTCTCCCCCAGCGTAAATTCCGTGATGAATTTACCGAGCTTGCCGTTGCCTTTAATGAAATGATAAAGGAAATTGATGCCCGGGAAGCAATTTTGATCCAGACACACAAAATGAAAGCTGTGGGAACCCTCACTGCCGGGGTGGCCCACGAGCTGAATAACCCTTTGAACAATATCATGCTGACGGCTCATATGCTGCTGGAAGATTATCATGATCTTCCTGACGAGGAACGCATCGAGATGGTGACGGACGTGGCAAATGAAACCGGCAGGGCAAAAAAAATTATCCGCAACCTTCTGGATTTTGCCCGGGAAAGTACTTCTACAATGGAATCGCTTGACCTGGCAAAACTCATGGCCGGCACTGTGCACCTTTTAGAAAATCAAATTCGTTTTTCAGGTATTATCGTTGAGTGTCAATTTCCGGAAAATTTTCCAAAGATCAACGGGGATGCCCAGAAACTTCAACAGGTGTTTGTTAATCTGATTTTAAATGCCGTGGATGCCTCAACAAAAGGAAATAAAATACAGGTGATTGGAAGACTCGGGGATACGGCAGAGTCCGTCAAGGTAAGCGTGATTGATTATGGTCATGGAATTCCAAAACATATTCAGACCTCTATTTTTGATCCGTTTTTTACCACAAAAGCTAAAGGTCAGGGAACCGGTCTGGGGTTAAGCGTATCCCATGGCATTATCGCCAAACATGGGGGGACTCTCAGTGTTGAAAGCGAGGAAGGAAGCGGTTCATGTTTTACCCTCACCTTCCCCGTCATCAATTTTCCAGAGATGAATACCTTTACATTATAATTATGTCCTGTCGGCTTAACCCCTGATTTCAATCGGCATATAATTTTTTAACGGACAATCACTGCAGTCTCCTTTGGAATGGATCTGCTTGTAAATAGATTCCAAAGCTGATCTGGCGTTGGGATAAGTGTTCTCTTTTCCAAGTTTATCTATCAGGTGGGTTCTTTCCATTACAGCAATAACTTCTTCCTTTAACCCGCAGAATGAAATTTCACGCCCGCTATCCCTTACCGTATCAATCAGGATTGAAATGGCATCTTCACCAGAGGCATCAATGTCATTAATTCCCTTTGAATAGATGAGAATATGCATAAGATCAGGCTTTTTAGCAATATACGCCAGCACCTTGTCTTCAAGGTAGGGGGCATTGGTAAAGATTAGCGATCCGTCAAATCTGACAACTGCAATATGGTTACATTCTTTGAGACCTGATCGAACCGCATCTCTTAACGTTTCCCCTTTCGCTCTTGAAAGCAGGGCCACTTTTGGGCGCAGATGTTGATAAATAAACATTCCAAAGGTGAGGCCAACCCCTACCAAAATACCTTCTTCAAGGTGGGGTGCGAAATACAGGGTGCAGACAAATGTGACAACCGAAATAATACCCTCATATTTTTTGGCTTTCCATGCATGAATAAAGCCGGATGTATTGACAAGGCCAATGACCGCCATCATGATGACAGCAGCCAGCACTGCCTGGGGCAGATGATAGAGAAGGGGGGTAAAGAAAAGCAGTGTTAATGCGACCATAAAACTTGTGATAACTGAAGAGACACCGCTCACCGCATTGGCCTGGAGGTTGACGGCAGACCGTGAAAATGATCCGGATACGGCATAACTCTGTCCGAACGAACCGATGATATTGGCAAGACCCTGTCCAATCAATTCCTGGTTCGGGTCCAGTTTTTGTCCGGTTTTGGCAGCCATGGATTTGGCAATGGCAATGGCCTCCATAAACCCCAGCAGGGAAATAATAATGGCAAAGGGAAGCAGCTGTATAAAGGCAGCGATATAGGAAGTACCCTTAGGCGCTTTGGGAATGTTGATTTTAAGTCCTTTTGGGATATCTCCAACAACGGCACCTGCGCCAATCATTTTAAGATTTTTAACATCCAGCAGTTTGTTGCCAATGTTGATCCGCCATTTATGGCCATCTGTTTCCAGGCCGTTTGGCAGGGTTGAGGCGGTATAGAAAAAAGGAGTTTCACCTGCATCTTTTACACCTGCAAAATGGATAAGCCGAAGGGTTTCACGTTTGATATGGGCAGCCCCCTTTGTTTGATCAATTTTTGCCTGGATTATGGCAAGACCATGTTCAATGTCAAGTTGTCTCTCTGAAGCAATATGAACTCCGTGATCTTTGCCTTTACCCTTCACTGTCTTGAGATCATTGTTCAATTTTGCCCTTTGCTCCCCCAGTTCTTCTATTTTATATACGTCAGTGTTGAATTCTGTAATTATTTTTACAACCTGCGGATCTTTAATGTTTTCAAGGGGGATAAATTTATCATTATTAAACCCGGTGAATTTGGAAATCAAGATAGTGACGGCAACAGCAACCAGAACGCTGGGAATTCTGGGATTCACCCGCTTTAGGATGACCATGATGGCAATGGCTAATATCCCTAACCCTAAAGTAGGCAAATGCGTATAATGGATAGCGGACTTGCCTACATTAATAATGGTTTGATAGTGGTGGGGAGCCTTATCTACATAAACACCAAACAGCTTTGAAAACTGTGAAGATGCAATCACAATGGCTGCGGCGTTGGTAAAGCCATTGACAACCGGATGGGAAAGAAGGTTAACCACAAGACCGAGCTTGAATACGCCAAGGAAAAGCTGAAAACATCCAACCGTTAATGCCAGGATGATTGAATAGGCAATAAACTGGCTGCTGCCTGCCGTAGCAAGAGGTTCCAGGGATGCAGCCGACATCAGCGAGACTACGGCAACAGGACCCGTGGCCAACTGACGGCTGGATCCGAATAAAGATGCCACCATTGGGGGCAGAAAGGCGGCATAGAGTCCATAGTATGCTGGAAGTCCTGCGAGCTGAGCATAGGCCATGGACTGAGGGATCAGAACCATGGCCACTGTAATTCCGGCAATGATATCTGTACTCAATTTCTTTTTGCTGTAGTCCGTAAACCACAGTAAAAAAGGAAATAATTTATAAATCATTTTTTTCTCCTGAAATTAGTATGCATTTTTTATATTGGTACTTTATATATTTAGAACAACAGCATCACGGCTTTGTCCCACTTAATCAAAAAAAATCAGATGATTCCACCTGAGCAAATCAACTTATTTTAATTATATGAGGTTCTTTTGTTTGTCAACGGGAAGTGAGGCTAATATTAAGACTTGAAACATAATAAATCATTATGATACAAAAAGTTTTAAGAATTTATTGATCAATATAAGTCCGAAATTTGTTATGGTCATTTATTGTATTCTGTTTTGGCCTATGTTATCTAAAAAGAATTAGTAATTAAAATTATATCGTAATGATGTGTCAAATTGTATTTAAAATTTAAATTTGTTATAAAAGGCAATGCCAAATATGAAAAATAAGATGCCTGAAAAAGCAGGATTGCTGGAAAAACTTCGAAAAAATGGATTTAACGTCCCGGATTTTATTTATGTGCCAGCTAATAAATTTAACAGCGAAGATTTCAAGCAACTCGATTCATTTTTAGGCAAGCACCGTGAAAGTTATAAAGTCATCGCAAGAAGCGCCCACCCTATGGAATCAAAATATAAAGGCGGAACCTTTGATTCACTTGAAACATATGCAGATGTTGACGGAATAAAATATGCCCGAAAGCACATGATTAAAATAGCTGAGACATCGAAACAATTATCCATCCGGCGACAGCAGACGTTCAATCATGCACCTGAAATCGATATAAATGATATGGGTGTTGTTGTCATGCCGTTTATCGACGGCTCCAGTGTTATGGCAAAAATGATCGTTAATTACTGGGAATTCGGTTATTGCAGAAACCGCACTCACAAGGTCCAGAGTGAACCCTATATTACCAAAGTGCCCCATGATCGAAGGCTGTTGAAGCTTTCAGAAGATATACAAAAAACCTTGGGATTCCGATGCGAGATTGAGTATATTATTTCTACAGAAGGCGAGATCTATGTTGTACAGGCTAAGGATATTTCAGATATTGAGACATTGGAAGAGAAAGAGAGCTTGCTTTCCATCAAACTCGATGGCATCAGGCGCATGCGAAAACGCAGAAATTACAGAGAAAGGCCGGTTTATGTAATGGATAACAAAGCCTTTTATATTAATCTCATCAGCCAGTGTGAGGATTTTGTTCAGGAAGGAAAAGAGTCAAATCCTGATATCAATGACATCATATCCAGCATAAAGGCATATGAGAAGGAACTTGAGTCTTTTGCCCTGAGGCACCAGCGATTTGCTGTTCTGGGGTTTTCCATACATGATTCCAGAGAGCTCTACCAGATCGCCAATCATTATCTGGAAGATTCACCCAGGCTTCAGAAAACCCTGTCAAAATACCTGCGCAAAAATTTTTATAAAATTGATATTTTCCTGTCGGAAGCTGACACATTGATTGCAAAAGACAAATTCAGAGTCAATTTATGCAGCCATGACGCATATGGTATTGACACCGTACGAAATCCCCTCTGGTCAGCCTATTGGCATGTTGACCGGCATGATAAGGTGGTTAGGGAATTTATACGGCTTGGGGTTAAGACCGGTGATACTATCGGTATTGATATTAATGCTGAGGGCCGGCCTATAATTTCTCGGCATTAATCCCTTCACTTATATCCGGTTTCCCACCCTCTTCTCTCACTAATCTTCACGTATTATTGACATTTTTTTAAATAAGAATTAGATTGTGAACTTAAATTTGGAATGGAACCCCTCTCTGGAAGGCGTGAATCAGATTGTACTACATTTGGCTCCCGTCGTTATGATTATAAGGAAGAATAAATGGAGCTTTCAGTTTTTGATTTGTCAAAATCTCTGAGTGTTTCCCCGAATACAATTGAACGATGGCTGCGGCAGGGGAAATTACCGGTTTTTAAAAAAGGTGCTAATTACCGATTTCATACAAGTGAGCTGGAACAATGGGCATCCAAGCATAATATCAGCCTGAATCTTATGGATAAAGATGCTCTTGAAAAAGAAAAAGAATCTATCATACCGTTATCCGATGCAGTCAAAAACGGTGGTGTCTATTTTGATATTCAGGCAAATGATGTAAACAGTATTTTGAAAGCTTGTCTTGAAAAAATTTCTGGTATATCAGATGATTTTAAAGAAGATCTTTTTGAACGGTTAGTTGAAAGGGAAAAGGCACTTTCAACGGGTATTGGCAATGGAATTGCCATTCCCCATCCCAGGGAGCAATTGAGCTATTTAACCCGCCCTATGGTTTCTGTTTGTTTTTTGGAGCATCCGGTGGACTACAAGGCATTGGACAATCAGCCCGTGTCAATACTGTTTTTTTTATTGAGCCCGACACTTAGAATGCATTTGCATTTATTGTCTGTTTTATCCTTTTGTTTAAGAGATTATCAGTTTACCAATTTTTTAAAATCAAGGCCCGATCCGCTTGCGCTGGTTGAAAAAATTGAAGTCCTTCAGAAAACAAACCCGATATAGCAAACCTAATGGAGCAGCCAGGTTAAATGTCTATCATAAAAAATTGGTATAGAACTGTATATCATAA
>JAFCZY010000041.1 GCA_019314105.1 Deltaproteobacteria bacterium | reverse complement strand
GACGAAATACAGATTCTTGTAACAGGGAGTGCGCGGCTTGATTATTATCGTCGTGGAGGAGATTCCCTGCAGGGCCGATATCATTTTCACAGACTTTTGCCGTTAACATTTGCTGAACTTGATGTGCATAGCAGGGAAACAATAGAAAGCCTTATGATTTACGGCGGTTTTCCAGAGCCGTTTTTTTTACAGTCTGAAAGACAGACAAACCGGTGGAGCAGAGAGTATCGGTCAAGGCTTGTGCGCGATGGATTAATATGCTTGAAAACCTTTATATGATATTTAGGACCTGATGGCCTGCCATCTTTTAAAATGGTGCTTTTTTATGCAGGATACATATGGCAGGGAAATTGAACTGCGGTACTTCAGGGATATCGATAAAAGGGAAGTGGATTTTGTAATAACAGAAGATTCAAAACCCATCTATTTTATTGAATGCAAAAAAAGTGGCCAAAAAATAAACAGGCCGCTGTATTATTTGAAAACCCGTTTCCCTGATGCCAGAGCCGTTCAGGTAGTGCTTGAAAAGGATATCGATCTTGTTTCAAAAGATGATATCAGGGTTTGTTCAGCCCATATTTTTCTTGCTGAGTTTGTATGATGAGCCCACCTGTTTTGCTAAATTTTCTGTTCAACCTTCTGAAAACACGGGATACACAAGTTTTTACCGTCAAACAGCCGGATGCAGGATTCCATGGTCATTTCATGGCAGGAGTCGCATTGAATGCTGTTTAATATACGGGCAGGACTCACGGGTGGTACCCCCACCTCTTGTATTGAAAAAAGATCTGTCAACTCAGCCTGCAGTATCAGTTTGATTCGATTGTCTCTGTCTTGTTCATCCCTTGCAAAATCATTAAATACGGCTCGAAACCCTTTTTGCGCGTCCCTGTCATAAAAGGTAAATGCTGATTTTCCGTAATCTTTGTGGATCAGGTTCCCTTTACCAAAGGAGCATCCGGTCAGAAACTGGATGGCATCCACACCGCACATGTCGGTTTCCGTTACGCATACGGGATTTTTTGCATTCTGGATATCCAGTTTTTCCATTGCCAGTTCAGAGGCCCTGATTCCTATGGTAAGTCCCGGGCAGTTATGGCCGTGGAAGGCGATTGTTTCTTCAATCACTTCTTTTTTTAATGTGCAGGTCATTTGTAAACTCCTTTTTTTTAAATTCAGGCTGCTTTTGTTTTCCCAGCCCCATAAATTGTTTTATCCTTTAAAAATAAATACTGATCTAAAAACCGCAAGGCTGTATTAAAATCATGCATGGCCATGCATTGGATAATAATACTTGAGCTCTGCTAAATATTTCATTTCCAGAACCCATTGACATCACAAGGCCCAAAACGGGTGGGATGTTCCTTTGTCTTTATGCTTTAAAATTTTTCATTTGAATGGTATTGATGGGTTTTTAAAATAGCATTCAGGAGAATAAAAATGCCCAAGGCTTGTGATTTGAAAAAAGGGAATGTTGTGGAAATAAATGATGACGTCTATATGGTTAAACATATCGATGTAAAAACGCCCTCGGCAAGGGGAGCTGTAACCCTTTACAAAATCAGATTCAACAACATCAAGACCAAACAAAAATTTGAAGATAGCTACAAGGGAAACGATATGCTCAATGAGGTGGATCTCTTGAGAAGACCTGTACAATATCTATATCCCGACGGCGCTCTCCATGTATTCATGGACAGCCAGGAGTATTCCCAGTACATGGTGGAAGGTGATGCAATTAAAGATGAGCTTGTCTGGATTACAGATGGAATGGAAGACCTGGTTGCCCTTATCATCGATGGAAATATGGTTTCAATTGAAATTCCATTGACCCTTGTTTTTAAAATATCGGAAACAACTCCCGGCATCAAAGGAGCAAGTGCAACTGCAAGGACAAAGCCCGCAATTCTTTCAAACGGGGTTGATATTCAGATCCCGGAATATCTTGAGGCCGGGGAGATGGTCAAGGTCAATACCGAAACAAAAAAATTCATGTCCAGGGCCTGATCCGGGAGGTAAAAATGATTATTCAGAAAACCGGAAAAATTGGTGATGATCTTTATGTTATCGGATCAGCAGCCATACCGGTCTATTTGTTAGATGGGCCTGTGCCCGTGCTTTTTGATGCCGGGTTGACTGCAGGGGCGTTCGTCTATGAAGCCGGGATCAAAGAAATTCTGGGAGAGCGGGACCCGGAACACAAAAAATATTAAAAAAATGGGTTTAGCGCCCATCAATGAGAAGGGGTTTGAATCCTTTGGACTGGATATTCTTGTTCAACCGGACCAGACCATTGAGCCGACCACGGGACTCAGTGTGGTGGCCCTGAATACACCCGGGCACACTTGGGATTTTATAAGCTATTGGATTCCTAAAAAAAAGATCCTGATTGCCTCGGAAGCGGTTGCCACCTATGAAAACAAGGGCTACCTGCAGCCGGAATTTTTAGTTGATTTTGATACGTATATTGATTCTTTGAACCGGCTTAAAAATCTGGGGGCCACAATCTTGTGCGCAGGACACCATGCGGTGTTTACAGATGAAGATGCCGTAGTCCATATCCGTAGTTCCATCAAGGCGGCAAATGATTATATGTCCATGACGGAAATATTCCTTACTTTGGAAAAAGGGAATATTGAACAAGCTGTTTTGCGGGTTAAGGCTGAGGAGTGGGACAACAGGCCGTGGCCGAAACAACCCGAGTCTGCTTATTTGTTAAATACCTGGCAGCGGGTGAACACCATATGGAACCGGATGAATAGAAATTAAGGTGTTTATTTTTTTTAAAGCACCACATCACTTCAATTATTTAAAAAGCTCGGACTGGTGAAAGAAGCGCTCGGTAAATTGAAAGATTTGACTCCTGTTTTAAGCTCAAATATTTTTCAAAGTAATCATTGTTTATCCCCAAATAAAGTTTGCATATCCTAAAAGCATTGCACTTACCAATGAAAAAGATACATACAGTATAAAAATACGATGTTTAACCAACGTCCAGACCGCAGCCATGGCCGGTAAGGTTGTAGTAGGGCCGGCAATCAGAAAAGCCAACCCAGCAGCAGGGCTCATACCTTGTGCAAGAAGGCCGCTTACCATGGGCAATGCACTTAAATTACTTGTGTATACTGGAATACCTAAAAACGTAGCTGTAAAAATCGCCCAGGAGTTATCTTTACCCATAATGCTTGTGATGGATTCTTGAGGTACATAAAGGATGATTAATGCTTCAAGGAAAAATGCCAGTGCCATAAATTTAATTACCATTAAAGTCGCATCCATAGATTCCTTGCCTAACCGTTTCCAGAATAATTCTTCCTCTGAACATCCACATGATTCTGAACTATTGTTTTTGGTGCAGGACTCTTGAGTTCTCTCATCTGCATGTATAACTGAAGGCTGAATTTGAATGACATTTACCGACCCCTCAGTGCAACAAGCTGGAGCTTGAGCAGGAACCAATGATTTAGTCTTAAAAGAAAACAGACTTTTAATGTTTGAAGTGAGTGTAAGGCTTATTTGTTTTATTCTTGAAGATTTTTGGGATACACTGAATCCTGTTTTTCGTTTAAGAATATCAGGGCTGATCCATCCTGTCTGCATTAGAGCCTGGGTAATGAATCCTGCACTTAGGCTCATGACCAAAGTGCCAGCCAGACGCCAAATTGCTAAATCCCAACCAATAGTGCCTACACTTAAAAAGAAAATCTCAGGGTCCATTGAAGGAGATGCTATCCAGAAGGCCATTACAGGAGGAAGGGGAACTCCACCGATTAACAAGGCAGCAATCACCGGGATCACACCACATGAACAAAAAGGACTGAAGGCCCCCACCAGTGTTGCCAGCAAAATTGCAGCAATTGGGCCCGCATCAAAAGCACGATTTATATGCTTAGAGGCTCCCGACATATTAACTGCTACAGCTATTGGTATAGTGATTACAAGATAAGGCCAAATATGGATGAACGCTTTAACCATGAAATCCGCTATTTTGTAAAATTCAGTTATCATAATAAATTCCTTTTTATTTATTCTATATTTCTAAATATTTCGAATTATATAACCAAAAAAATATTACTGTTTACATTTTGCTTCAGTGCAACACTCTGACTTAAGAAATTCTACAAGCTCATCCAATACATCAAATTGAGGGATACAGTAAAGTATTCTGCTGTCCCTAACTTGCTTAATCAAGCCGACTGAGACCAATCTGCTGATATGATGGGACAAAGTTGAACCTGGAACATCAAGTTCGTCTTGAATTTGACCTACCGGAGCTCCCTGATCTCCTACTTTTACAAGATATCTAAAAATTAAAAGTCTTGTAATGTGTCCAAGTTCTGCTAATTTTTTTGCTGCAATATCATTTTCCATGATCCAATCATATTGATAAATTAATTAATTGCCAACTATATTTTTAGAATTATCGAAATATATCTTCTTAGTGGTCTCAAATGTTGACTCCTGACAGATAATACCATAGTTTGCTACGTAGAATTTTTCATTGCTGCCAGATCAAATTCTATAAAAAAGTTTCAAATATTCAGTTGCGGCCAGAGCCATTCAGCATCTTGAGCGTTATGGTTATGTGGAGCGTAAGCAGTCCGTAAATGACGGCCGGATTAAAAATGTATTCGTTACGGATAAAGCACACGAGTTCCAACCGGTACTTTTTTCTTTTTTAGACGAATGGACGGATACTTTGTTCCAGGGGTTCAGTACCGAGGAAAGAGAAATCGTCCTACGTCTTCTTCATCGAATTGTGAAAACTGCATCGAAAATCAGGATGGGTGAAGGGGACATATAGTGAATATGATAAAGTTTTTCATAGGAAGTATACATGAACAGAAATAAAGGAGGTCCAGCATGATTGACTCTAAAAAGCTCACTCTCGGTGTTATCCTCATTTCCGCCACTCTTACGATCATGGCTGGCAGCATCATTGACAAAAAGGGGGTTAGAGGGCCGTTTATTTTTTCACTCATCGGTTATGGACTTGCAGGCGGGTCCGGCCTGCTGATCAATTCCTATTGGGTCCTTCTGGTAAGCAGAGCCTGTCTTGGGATTGCCCTTGCTGGTATATTTGCGGCCCTCAACGTGCTGATCCTGAACAATTACGAAGGAAGTAATCGTAACAAGGTCATGGGTTGGCGAGGAAGCGCTCAGAGTTTTGGCGGGGTCATCTGGCCGCTTATTGGAGGTGCTCTCGGCGGCTTTTCATGGCATTTTCCCTTTGCTATCTATATGCTGGCGATACCCATAGGTCTGCTTGCCATAAAATTTGTTCCGGAACCGGTAACCCACCACCCGGCTGGACCATCATCTGATAACGACACAACGGTGTTCAAATTATTCAAGCAAAATACAATCCTTCTGATGATCATTTACGGCCTTATCTTTTTTGCTAATGTACTACTTTATGTTATTGTCATTTTTGTGCCACAGCTGTTGGAAACCTTCGGCATCTCAAGCACATTTCAGATCGGACTGTTTCTGACAGCCATGACGGGTGCTGCAGGGATGACCGCCTTCATCTACGGAAAAATCCGATCCCGATATTGATTATGGCAGGTCTTAAAGGAGTATTTATGGTTGGTGCCGGAATCGGTGCCACCTGGTTTTTCTTGTGTCTATTAGGATTAAGGTATGTCAATAGTATAAAACCTCATATGAAAAGAGATTAGCGATGCAACCACCGGATATAACGAGAGTATTCAGAGGAGCGAGGAACCAGTAGGATTCACAGGGAAAATGATTATCAAGTTAACACAAGTTTTGAAACGGTTGATTTATTACAAATAATATCAATGTATATACAGCAGTCCATATTTTAGCAATTCTTGGTTATCGGGTTTAATCATATAGTGTTCCCCTTTAATTCAAATAGGAGTTACAATGATGAAGCTGAGCAGCAAAGGACAAAGAGGATGGCGGAGAATTGTATGGTATCCTCTCCACATTGAATTTTATCGATCTCTTTATTTTGGTGCCGGGAGCAATTGGAACATTTTTAACGGCATTGATTTACTCTATCTGGACCAATTGGGGTTGGTTTAAACACAATTGGATTACGGTTAAGTGGATAATCTGTATTTTTGGTATTGTATACGGGACATTCTGGTTAGGCCCTTGGCTAAGCGAAATGGCTCATATTGCTAAAGATCAAGGAATGAAAGCATTGTCTGATCCTGAGTTTTTGTGCAATCGACAAAATTTAATGATTTTTGGAACATCTATACTTTTAAATCAGTGCGAGGAAATTTTTTATTTTTTTATAAGGGATTTGGCTCATGCCAATAACAGACCATAAAAATTATCCTTTTTCTATGATAGACATTAAAAAAATCGAGCCTTCTCCCTATCAACACCGCAAATACTTTAAAGATCTTTTCAGCCTCATGAGAGACCATTCAAAACCATCAAGTCGTATTGCATTTCTTAATGCAGACTTCAGAGACTTTCAGGGTATCCCGACAAGGGGAAAAAAACCCTGGGCACTATCAGAAGAACCTTGATTATAGGAAAATCAATTATCCTCTGGTAGTTGGCATTTTTACCAACATAGAACATTTATCAAGTGGTTTTTCAATTCCACAGGTTGTGTAAAAGAAGCGTCGGGATAACAGCTGATTGTTTTTTATTAGCCTGCATCATAGGTGCATGCGGTAAAATCTATTTCTTCGCCGCATTTGTCGCATTTATGGGTTTTTTCAAATTCATCGGAAAAAATTTCCTTTGGAGCATTGCATTTGGGGCAATTGCAGGTAAAGGATTTTAAATTTTTAAATTGTTCAAAACCTGGGCAATGTGCTGGGGTTGTCATAATATCCTCCTTCTTTAGATTTGATTGTTGGAACGAGAATCTCATTAAAAATTAAAGGTTAATTTGTCATTATTGTCAAGAAAAAATAAAAATTTAAAAATTATTTAAAATCAGCCGGAATCTGTTTGGCAGAAATATTTTTACTTTTTTAAATAAATTTGATAATTATGCCGGGATGAAAACTCAAAAATTCCAGACAGGCAAGGTAACGCTTGTCGCATTCTCCCATTTTATTCATGATGTATATACCAGTTTCCTGGCGCCTTTACTGCCCTTAATCATAGAGAAGCTCTCTCTGACTTTAACCCAGGCAGGACTTTTATCTACTGTTATGCAGATTCCCGCACTGCTCAACCCTTTTATCGGGCTGTTTGCAGACAACAAAGGTCTTGCGAGATGGCTGGTCATCCTTGCACCAACGGTTACAGCCCTATTCATGAGCCTTATTTTAAGTGCGTCCTCCTACTATACATTGCTGGTTCTTCTCTTTTTGGCAGGCATCAGCGTGGCAGTATATCATGTCCCGACGCCTGTTCTGGTTGCAAAGTATTCCGGAAATAGAAAGGGCCGTGGCATGAGCCTTTTTATGACAGGCGGGGAATTTGCCAGAACTGTGGGGCCTATATTTGCCGTGGCTGCCGTATCTTTTCTGGGCGAAGATCATTTTTACGTTGTCATGGGATTTGCCATGTTAACATCCGTGCTGCTCTATTTTACCCTTGAAAAAGAGGAAACCTCTATTAAAAGAAACGGGTCCTTAAATGCAGCATTTCATGAAATCAAACATGTGCTGATTCCCTTGTCCGGTATTTTAACGGCACGATCCTTTATGCATGCGTCCATGGGAGTTTTTCTCACGGTATTTGTGGAAAGAGAGACTGGAAGCCTCTGGTTTGGGGGTGCGGCCCTTGCCCTGTATGAAGCATTTGGGGTAGCGGGTGTGTTATGCGCGGGGACCTTCAGTGACTGGCTGGGAAGACAAAGAGTATTGTTCTGGGTATTGATGGTCGCACCCGTCGCCATTTTGGTCTTTGTTTTTTCAACAGGACTTTTAAAAATTATGATGCTGGCTGTTACAGGGTTTACTGTTCTTTCAACCACTCCTGTCATGCTGGCAATTATCCAGGAAAACGCAAAACTCAACCCTTCTGCAGCCAATGGTCTGTTTATGATGGTCTCTTTTGCTGCCAGATCTATTGCAGTCGTTCTTGCCGGAATAATCGGCGATGTGGCAGGGCTTGAGAATATGTTTATTGTAAGTGCAGCCATCGGGTTTACTGCAATTCCCTTTTTATTAAAACTTGAGCATTAAAATATGGAGATGATATAATGTTAAAAACCAATGAGGACAAGCTTGTTGAAGTGTCCATGCAGTGCAAACCAGGGCCTCCCAGGATCCGGCCCGGCTGGAAAGTGGACCATGAAGGCAACCCCTTTATCCTTCCAGGTATTGGGGGTATTACCTTAAACATCCAGGTGGGCGATTCTGCTTTCGGGCTTGCAGGAGATCATATCGAACCCGGCGTCAGTTGTTCTGCAAATGCGGGAAAACCCTTTGAATTTCCCAATAACTCCCTCCAACTTCTTTCCTGTGTAGGGAATGAGGCCATTATCATATCCGGAGATGTAAAGGGTGAAAAAGGGACCGTTATCGGCCATCATGGCGGATCAGAGCATGTGATTGTTGATTTTCCCAAAGAAGTGCTAAAGCAGTTGACTTATGATGACAACATAATGATTCGAACCAAAGGCCAGGGATTGAAGCTGACGGATTACCCGGATATCAAGCTGTTTAATCTTGACCCCGATCTTTTGAAAAAAATGAAAGTAAACAAAATGAAAGGCAACCGGCTTCAAGTGCCTGTTACCACCATTGTGCCGGCCCAGTGCATGGGATCAGGTCTTGGGTCCGCCCATGTTGCCGCTGGTGATTACGACGTAATGACCAGTGACCCTGAAACGGTTAAGGAATATAAATTGGACCGGCTCAAATTCGGTGATTTTGTGGCATTGCTTGACCATGATAATTCCTATGGCAGGGCGTTTGTAAAAGGTGCGGTCAGTATCGGGATTGTGGTTCATTCAGATTGCCTGCTTGCAGGCCATGGACCCGGCATAGCCACATTGATGACCTGTTCAATACCCTTAATTGCACCGGTAGTGGATGCAACTGCCAACATTGCCAATCTTCTGAAAATAGGAACAAAAAAAGCATAGCCTGAAAATAATAAGACGGGATGAAAAAATTGAATACAGGAAAGAGAAGTATCCTTCAAAAAGGAAAAGGCAAAACAAGGAAACAAGCAAAATTTGAGTATTTATATGAAAGAGAATTTCAATATTTTGCACAGATTACCGAAAGTGTAAAAGATATTGCTTTAAAAGAACTCAAAGAACTTGGGGGATATGAGTTAAAACCGGTTTTCAGAGGGATATGGTTTAAGGCGTCTCAAAAAGATTTCTATCGAATTAATTATTTTTCAAGGCTTTTTTCAAGGATACTTGCACCCCTTGTTTCATTTAAATGCCATGACAAAGATGATTTGTATAAAGCGGCTAAAAAAATAAGATGGGAAGAATTTTTAACCCCTAAAAAAACCTTTTCCATTATGGCCAATGTATCTGAATCAGAAATTACCCATTCCAATTTCGCCGGTTTGCGGGTCAAAGATGCCATTGCCGATTATTTCAGGGACAGAACCAATAAAAGGCCAAATGTAGATGCAAAAGAGCCGTATATCATCATTAATCTTCATCTTCATAAAAACATGGCAACCCTTTCGATTGATGCATCAGGCGGGCCACTGCATAAACGCGGTTACCGGGAAGAATCTGTATCCGCCCCCATGCAGGAAACCATCGCCGCAGCCATTATCAATCTGTCTGAATGGGATGGGAAAGTACCGTTATACGACCCCATGTGCGGATCAGGTACTCTCTTATGTGAAGCACTCATGAAATATTGCCGAATACCAGCACAAATATTCAGAACCCAGTTCGGGTTTGAAAGACTGCCGGATTTTAATGCCAATTTATGGGAACAGGTTCAAACAGAAGCCCGGAACAATTTCAGGGCGCTTAAAAAGGGCATGATTTCGGGAAGCGATGTGTCCGAGCATTCAGTTAATGCCGTCAAAACAAATATTATGGGACTTCATTTCGGCAGTGAAATTACCATTGAACAAAAAGATTTTCAGGATATTGAAACCATAGAAAACAGCGTGATCGTCACCAACCCGCCCTATGGCATCCGAATGGGGAAAGATCAGAATCTTAATAAGTTTTATCAAAATTTTGGTCTTTTTTTAAAAAACAACTGCAAAAAATCAACCGCTTTTGTCTATTTTGGAGAACCTAAATACATAAAAAAAGTTCCCCTTTCGCCATCCTGGAAACGCCCTTTGAAAATCGGCGGTCTTGATGGCAAACTTGTAAAATACGAATTATATTAGAATCGATTTGAGAGAATTTTTGATATGGAAAAACCCAAAAATGGTGGCCAATATACCTGCACCGAGTACAGAGAGGAAATGATTCTTTTAGGGCTGCAAAAAAGGCTTTCTTCCGAAGGGCTAACACTTGAAGAAAAAGAAAGCATATTAAAAGAGATTGCCAAAGTTGAAAAGCAGATGGGAATAGATTAAAAAAAAGTTGAAAGATGGGTTAAAGAGCGGTTCAGATTTTCAAGATTAAACACTTCAAGGCTGACCACCCCTGTGAATTCCTCCAGAATCGTCTGAACTTGTCTGAAATATTTTGGGGGCAGTTTATCAAGGGAGGTGTGATCTTTGATCTTTTGATCGGAAAAATCCACACCATGAAGGTGTATAATGGGTGTTCTTACTTTATGCGTTTCAAAGGTTTTCAAAAGGTTGTGCCCGTATTTTATCTGATGCCCGGCATCAATGCAGACAGACAGATTCAATTCTTCCACCAGGGATTCAAGGCAGGAAAAAGGATAGTCAAGGGTTTCAATCGAAATGGTACCGGGGTTGGATATCTCCGATAATACTGCATCAAGGCTTTGCCGAGCCTGTTCCTCCCATTTTTTCAGCTTCTTTTGATTACCCATATCATTTTTAAGATCAGGGAGCATATCAAGGTGAAGGGTGTGGGTTGTGGGGGCTAAGGGTGTAAAAAGATCGATCACCTTGAGAATTGTATCTCTTGCTTTCTGCCTTTTATTTAAAGATTCATGGGTCAGGCTGACATCGGTGGGAAGATGAATGTTGTAGGTCAGATCCAGGTCTTGAGATAAAGATAACAGCGTCGTTACATCCTCTTTTGAGGGCAGTACATCTTCAGGCATGCTTTCAAAAACAAGCAGCTCAATTTCATCAAAAAACGGACCCAGTTTTTTGACATTCGGAACAATATGATCCGGAAAAATAAAAGAGGTGGTGCCAAGCTTGAAGGGTTTGTCCAGCAAAATTGAATTCTTTGAATTTAAATCAGGCATCTTTATCATTTTATCACTTAAAATAAATCTAAAAAATAAAAAGAATAAAGCATGCGATCACTATTGTCAGGAAAGTGCTGAACATCATGAGATCACATGCCTGTTTTATTTTTTCTTTTTCAGGATCTTTAAATGCTTTCCCGATATACGGCTTTTCAACCAGAGTCCCATGATACATATTGGGACCGCCCAGCTTTATTTCAAGAGCGCCTGAAAAAGCAGCTTCCGGATATCCGGCATTGGGGCTTTTATGATGCGATCCTTGAGAAAATCCTGTCTTCAAGGCTGAAACACCTTTTTTAAAGGAAAGAAAAGAAGCCGCCAATGCGATGATCAAAACAGATATCCTTGCCGGGATAAAATTGGCCACATCATCGATCCGTGCCGATGCTCTGCCAAAAAGGATATAGGTATCATTTTTATATCCAACCATTGAATCAAGCGTATTGACCATTTTATAGGCAAGCGCCAAGGGCACCCCGCCGATCATGGCAAAAAATAAAGGAGATAAAAACCCATCCACAAAATTTTCAGCCACTGTTTCCACGCTGGCACGGGTGAT